>JACCYP010000270.1 GCA_013696425.1 Thermoleophilaceae bacterium | reverse complement strand
TTTGAACTGCGGGCAACAAGGGGAGGATTGGGCGGTTTCGGGTGCCCGCGGCACGGTCGGGATTCGTCCGGCACTTAAGCCGCCTATGGCCGGACTAAGTGACGGACGAAGGCTGCATTTTCAGACGAGCGCCGAAGGCGCGAGCCTCACCCGCCGGTGAGGTGGTTGATCCGGCGCGTGGCGAGGGACGCCGCCGCGCAGCCGATCCACAGCACGGCGGCGGTGCCGCCGACCAGTGCGATGGTCGCGGAGCCGTCGCTCTGGAAGGCGAGCACGGTGATGCCGATCGCGGCCAGCGCCGTGACCGCCGAGATGCCCACGTTCGCGCCGAGCAGGACGCGCAGCACGCCGCGCCGCTCCATCGGCGCGCGCTCAACGCCCCCGTAGGGCGCGACCCAGAGCAGCGTGCCGATCGGTACCAGCAGCGAGGTGATGACCACCACCGCCAGGAAGGCGTAGCGGTTGCCCTTGCCCGTGCAGTCGTAGCTGCACGACTCGCCCACGGCCAGCACGAGCGCCACCCATACGAGGATCGCGGCGAAGAACAGCCCGGCGGCCGCGATGCGTACGGAGCGGTCGCTCATCTCTACTCGACCGTAACCGTCTTCGCGAGGTTGCGCGGCTGGTCCACGTTCAGGCCGCGTGCACGGGCGATGTAGTAGGCGAGCAGCTGGAGCGGGACGATTGCAAGCACCGGCTGGAGCAGCCAGTCGGTGGCGGGCACGTAGATGACCTCCTCGGCGTTCTGCTCGACCTCGGTGTCTCCCTCGGTTGCGACGGCGATCACGTGCGCACCGCGCGCCCGGACCTCGGCCACGTTCGAGAGCACCTTGTCGAGGATCGGCATGCGCGTGGCCACACAGACGACAGGCGTCCTCTCGTCGAGGAGGGCGATCGGACCGTGCTTCATCTCCCCGGCGGCGTACGCGTCGGTCGGGATGTAGGAGATCTCCTTGAGCTTGAGCGCCCCCTCGAGCGCCACCGGCAGACCGACGTGGCGGCCGAGGTAGAGGAAGAACTCCGAGCTCTGCCAGTGCTCCGCAATCTTGCGCACCGGCTCCTCGACTGTCTCGATCATCCGGCTCATCTGGTTCGGGAGCGCCTTCAGCTCTGAGATCAGCCTGCTGCGCAACTCCGGCTCGAGCGTGCCGCGCACCTGGGCGAGCTTCAGGCCGAGCAGGTACATCGAGATCACCTGGGACACGTAGGTCTTCGTTGCCGCGACGCCGATCTCGAGCCCCGCCCTCGTGTAGAGCACCCCGTCGGAGTCGCGCGTGGCCTGGCTGCCCATCACATTCGTGATCGCGAGCACCCGCGCGCCGTTCTTGCGCGCGAGGCGCATGGCGGCGAGCGTGTCGGCGGTCTCGCCGGACTGGGTGATGCCGATCACGAGGTCGTTCTCGTCCACCACCGGGTCGCGGTAGCGGTACTCGGAGGCCACGTCCATCTCGACGGGCACCCGCGCCCAGTGCTCGATCGCGTAGCGGCCCACGAGGCCGGCGTGGTAGCTGGTGCCACAGGCCACGATCACGATCCGGCGCAGGTTGCGCAGGAACTCGTCGTCGAAGCCCGCGTCGTCGAGGATCACCTCGTCGCCGGGGGCGCGGTCGGAGACGGTGTCCGCCACGGCATCCGGCTGTTCGTGGATCTCCTTGAGCATGAAGGTCTCGTAGCCGCCCTTCTCGGCGGCCTCCTCGTCCCAGTCCACATCCTCAACCTCACGCTCGATCGAGTTGCCGTCCGGATCGATGAAGTCGACGCCGCCGCTGCGCAGCACCACGATCTCGCCGTCGTGGTGGTGGGCGATGAGGTGGGCCACCACCTCGGCGTCGGTGTCGGAGGTGTAGTCGGCGCCGGCCGCCACGAGACGGTCGCGCAGCTCGACGTAGTTCTCGACGATCCCGTTCAGCACGATGTGAACGTCGCCGGCGGTGTCGTCGTGGGGATGTGCGTTTTGCTCGGTCACCCGGCCGTGGGTGGCCCAGCGGGTGTGGGCGATACCGGTCGTGGCCTCTGGCGCGAGCGTGGCGACGCCGCCGGGCTCGCCGTCGGCCTCCACGGCCTCGCGCAGGTGCGCGAGGTTGCCGACCGCGCGCACAGACTCGATCTCGCCGTCGGCGAGCAGGGACAGGCCGGCAGAGTCATATCCGCGGTACTCGAGCTTCTCGAGGCCAGCGAGCAGGAGGTCCCGGCACGGACGACCGCCTACGTATCCGACGATTCCGCACATAAGAGATCAAGCAACGTAGCACCGCAACCGTGCCCCGCTTTGGCGTGTTGCGAGCATCGAACCCGAACCCCGGGAGGAACGGGAAATGAATCTCAAGGGGCATTATCTGGTGACGGCTGCGGCAGTGCTCAGCGCGCTCGTCACCCCAGTGGTAGTGAGTGCAGCGAACAACGACGACGGGCCCACGGCCAAGGCCGCGGGCAACAAGAAGGGGGATCCACTCCAGATCCAGGTGCGCAACCGCTCGCGCGGTGAAAGCGGCCTGGTGACGGTTTCAACCGGCTACTCCATGCGCCTATCGAACAAGCAGGTCGGCGACGGCGGCGGAGCGATCTACGGTTGCCGCAGCGCTCCGAACACGGAGTCGTGTGTGAACGCGGACAACCTGAACACCGGTCTCGGCTTCTTCTTCCGCACGCGGAAGGGCAACACTGCGGGCCGGATCGAGGCCGCGGGCGGTGTCAACGCCAAGCCGTTCACCACGAACGCTACGGGCGTGGCCACCGGCCTGAACGCCGACCAGGTCGACGGCCAGGGTGCCGCCGAGCTGGCGCAGTCGACGCGCGCGGGCGGCAACTGCCCGACGGGCACGGCCAACACGGGCGTGGGTTCGTGTGTCGAAAGCACGCCGCGGCCCGCCGCGGCGTTCGCAGGTGCCGCGCAGGTGTGCGGCGCAGCAAACCGCCGGCTTCCGCTGGTCTCCGAGCTGATCGCCGCCCGTGCCGCGGGCGTCGCGCTCGCCGACTCGGAGCTCACGGAGTCCGTCTACCAGAACGGTGCGGCCTTCGAGGTGACGGCGATCAACTCGGCGGGCAACCCGGCCGCGGTGCCGATCGGTACCGCGGCTCCGTTCCGCTGCGTGTCGGACTAAGGCGCATCGACCGATTCGCTGGGCGATACTCCTCCCGTGTCAAAGCGGGGGGAGATCGTCCGGCGCATCATCGAGGAGTTCGTGGAGCGCCGCTCAGACACGGCGTGGGCCACCTACGACCCGCGTGTGGTCTGGGATTCAAGCCGGTCGGGCCTCGTTGACAACGCGGGTGTCTACGTCGGGCCCGACGGCGTCGGCGAGTTCTGGCGCAACTGGCTCGAGGCATGGGAGAGCATCGACTTCGAGCTCGTCGGGCTGCGTGAGGTCGACAACGTGGTCGTGACCACGTTCAAGCAGGAGAACATCGCGAAGCGCAGCGGCGTGGCAACGCGCTTCGAGCACACCCTCGCGTGGACCTTCCGCGGCCCGAAGATCGTGCGCGTCGACATGTACCCGACGCTCGAGGAGGCGCTAGCCGAGCTCGCGTTCGACGAGGGCGACTAGGCGGTCGGTCACTTCGGCCGCCTCGTCCTCGTCGGGGGCCTCGACCATCACCCGGACGACGGGCTCGGTGCCGCTCGGCCGGATCAGGACCCGCCCGCGCCCCGCGAGCTTCTCCCCCTCCTCCTCGACCGCCTTCCAGACGGCGTCGGCGGCTTTCACGGCTTCGCGGTCGGCGACGGTCACGTTCACGAGCGTCTGAGGCAGCTTCTCCATCGCACCCCGATTTGCCAGGTCGCCGTCCCCCAGGGCCTCGAGCGTGAGCAGCGCCGCGGCCACGCCGTCACCCGAGGGCACGAAGCCGGTGTCGATGATGTGGCCCGATTGCTCGCCGCCGAGCGCCCAACCGCGCCTCATCAGCTCGGCCAGCACGCTGCGGTCCCCCACCGGGGTGGTGGCGACCTCGATCCCGGCGCCCGCCATCGCGCTGTGGAAGCCGTAGTTGGTCATCACCGTCACGGCCACGCCGCCGCCGGGCAGGCGGCCCGCCTTCCGAAGGTGCAGGGCCGCGAGGGCGATCAGCTCATCGCCGTCCACCACGGCTCCCTCGCGATCGACGGCCAGCACGCGGTCGCCATCCCCGTCGAAGCCGAAGCCCGCGTCGAAACCGCCCCCGCGCACGAGTTCGATCAACCCTTCGAGGTGAGTCGAGCCGCAGCCCTCGTTGATGTTGCGCCCGTCGGGCGAGGCCGCGATCACCTCGATGTCGGCCTTCAGGCGCCGGAAGATCTCGGGGGCCACGCGGTAGGTGGCGCCGTTCGCACAATCGAGCGCAATCCGCTTGCCGGAGAGGTCGAGCTCGGTGAAGCGCGACTCGAGCTCGCGTAGGTAGTCCCCCCCGGCGCCGTGGAACTCGCGCACGCGCCCCGGCACCTCGGCCTGGGCGGGCTCCGACACGAGCCGTTCGATCTCGCTCTCGGCCTCATCCGAGATCTTCATCCCGTCGGGCCCGAAGAACTTGATGCCGTTGTCCCGGTAGGGGTTGTGCGATGCGGAGACGACGACGGCGAGGTCGAAGCCGTACCGGCGCAGGAGCAGCGCGGCGCCCGGAGTGGGCAGCACGCCGCCGAGCAGCGCGTGCCCCCCGCCCGCGGCGACACCTGCGGCGAGCGCGGCCTCGAGCATCTCGCCCGACTCGCGGGTGTCGCGCACGATCAGCGCCTGCGGGGCGGCAACGGGCGATACCTCCGCCGCCGCGCGGCCGAGCGCCAGCGCCAGGTCGGCCGTCAGGAAATCGCCCGCTACGCCACGGACGCCGTCCGTGCCGAACAGCCGGAGGGCGGCCAAGCGCTCTAGCGCCTAGCGCTTGGAGAACTGCGGCCGCTTGCGGGCCTTCTTGAGGCCAGCCTTCTTGCGCTCCTTGGCGCGCGCGTCGCGCGTCAGGAATCCTTCGCGCTTCAGCTCGATGCGCAGGCCTGGATCGGCATCGATCAGGGCGCGGGCAACACCGTGGCGCAGTGCGCCGGCCTGGGCCGAAACGCCGCCACCGTGGATCTTCGCCACCACGTCCATGCGGGTCTCGTAGCCGGCCGTCTCGAGCGGGCGGCGGATGTCCTTCTGCAGCGTCTGGCGCGGGAAGTACTGCTCGAGCGGCTTGCCGTTCACGGTGTAGCTACCGCTGCCGGGGCGCAGGATCACGCGGGCCACGGAGGTCTTGCGCTTGCCCGTGGCCTGATACCGGGCGTCGGCGGCGAGGTCGAGCGGAGTACGGGTCTCGGCGGCGGGGGCCGCCTCCTCGCCGGCGGGCGCAGCCTCGCCCTCTTCGCCGGGGGCGTACTGGTCGTACTGATCCTCCGCGGCGACGGGCGCCGGCTCGAGCACGAGATCAGGTTCGAGGTGGGCGCCGGGGATCACGTCACCCTTGGGCTTCTCGTCCTTTGCAGCGGGGGCGGGGGCCTCCTCTGCTGGCCCGTCCTGCGGCGCGGGCAGCGCTTCCTCGAGCTCGTCGCCCTGCGAGGCGGATTCGGCCGCGTCGGGGACCACCTCGGTCTCCGCGGGAGCCTCGGGCTCGGCGGGTGCGGGCGCCTCGGGTGCGGGCTCCTCGGCTGCAGGCGCCTCGGGTGCGGGCTCCTCGGCTGCGGGCTCCTCGGCTGCAGGGGCCTCGGCTGCGGGCTCCCCCTCGGCTGCGGGCTCCTCCTCGGCTGCAGGGGCCTCGGCTGCGGGCGCCTCCTCGGCTGCGGGCTCC
>JACCYP010000209.1 GCA_013696425.1 Thermoleophilaceae bacterium | reverse complement strand
GTCCCACTCGACCTCGGGGCCCTCGCGGACGTCGAAGCCGAGGCCCATGAACACGTCCTCTATCTCCCGCCGCGTGGCGGTGATCAGGTGCAGGTGCCCGGGCGCGGCGGGCGGATCGCCCGGCAGCGTCACGTCGATGGCGTCGTGGGTGAGGCGGGCATCGAGCTCGCCGGCGTCGAGCTCCGCTGCGCGGGCGTCGAGCTGTTGTTCAAGCGCGTTCCGCACCACGTTCGCGGCCTTGCCCACCGGGCCGCGCTCCTCCGGCGGGAGCTGGCCGATGCCGCGCAGCGTCTGGGTGAGCTCGGCTTTGCGCCCGAGGTAGCGCACGCGCAGCTCCTCGAGCTCAGTGCTCGCCGAGGCGGCGGCTATCGCCTGCTCGGCTTCTGAGCGAAGTGCGTCGAGGTCAGGCATCGCCCGTGATCCTCCCAAGTTCGTACAGCGCAACCGCCGCGGCGGCGGCCACGTTCAGGGACTCGGTGTGGACTGGGATACCCGCGCGGATGTCAGCCGCCTTCGCCACTTCCTCGGGTAGACCTGTCCGCTCGGCGCCGAGCAGCACCACCACCGGCGGCTTCAACTGCACTTGCGCCAGCGGCTCCGACCCGGCGGAGAGCGCAACCGTCGTGCCGGCGAGGGCATCGAGGGAGGCTTGTGCGGGCGGCTTCGTGAAGACCGAACCCATGCTCGCTCGCACCGCCTTCGGGCTCCACGGGTCGGCCGTCCCCGGGCCGATGATCACCGGCCCGTCGGCCAGCGCGTGTGCGGTGCGGATGATCGTGCCGACGTTGCCGGGGTCGCTCACTCCGTGCAGGTAGGCGGAGAGGTTGCCACCCGGCTCCGACCAGCGTTGGCGGTAGACGCCGATCACGCGCGTGCCGCTCCCGAGCGCCGAGACCCGGTCGAGCAGCTCGGGCTCCACGTCCTCGCCCGACACGAGCAGCTCCTCGGGCTCCCAGCCGGCGGCCCTGGCCGCCTCGACGAGATCCTCGCCCTCGGCGAGGAACAGGTTCTCGCGCACGCGGTGCTTCTTCTCGTGAAGCTTTCGGATGAGCTTGAGCTTTGGGTTGTCGGGGGAAGTGATCATGGGTCACAGAACGAAAAAGGGCGCCTCACTGGGCGCCCCGGAAGAGTTCGATCTGCGGCTCCTTTTCAGGCAGCCGCAGCCTCCCGGGCGCGTTCGGCAAAACGTCGGAAGGTCTCAGGGTCGCGGACGGCGATGTCGGCCAGCACCTTGCGGTCGAGCTCGATCTCGGCCAGGCGCATGCCGTGCATGAACTGCGAGTAGGACATGCCCTCCTTGCGAGCGGCGGCGTTGATGCGCGTGATCCACAGGCGGCGGAAGTCGCGCTTCTTGTTGCGCCGGTCGCGGTAGGCGTAGGAGTCGGACTTGAGCAGCTGCTCCTTCGCCTGCTTGTAGCTTTTGCTCTTCTGCCCGCGGTAGCCCTTGGCGCGCTCGAGCACGGCCTTGCGCTTCTTGCGTGCGGCAACTGATCGCTTGATGCGCGCCATCAGCGCAACAGCTCCTTTACGCGCTTGACATCCGCCTTCGCGACGGCCACCGGACGGCCGAGCTTGCGCTTACGCCGCGCGGACTTGTGCTCGAGCATGTGGCTCGTCATCGCGTGACGGCCCCGGATCTTGCCCTTGGCGGTCTTCTTGAAGCGCTTCTTGGCGCCGGAGTGGGACTTCATCTTGGGCATGGCAGCGATCCATTGAAGCAGACGCATCGATGCCGGAGGGGGCGCTACGCGCTCTGAGCCTGCTGTGGCTTGGCCTTCGCCTCGGCGGGTGCCTCCGGCTTTGGCTCCGCCGGGGCTTCGGCTGCCGGTTTCGCCGGGGCTTCGGCTGCCGGTTTCGCCGGGGCTTCGGCTGCCGGCTTCGCCGGCGCTTCGGCCGCGGGCTCGGCCGGCGCATCCTGCTTCGGCTTCGGCTCTGCCTTCGTCGGGCCGAGCAGCATCGTCATGTTGCGGCCGTCCTGGTTGGGACGGGACTCGATCACTCCGAGCTCGGCGACGTCCTCCGCCAGGCGCATGAGGAGGTTCTCACCGCGCTCCGGGTGGGTCATCTCGCGGCCGCGGAACATGATCGTGATCTTCACCTTGGCGCCCTGCTTGAGGAACCGCTCGACGTGACCCTTCTTCGTCTCGTAGTCGTGCACCGCGATCTTCGGGCGCATCTTCATCTCGCGGATCGTGACCTGCTGCTGGTGCTTGCGGGCCTCCTTGGCCTTCTGCTCCTGCTGGTACTTCCACTTCGAGTAGTCGAGGATCTTGACGACGGGCGGCTTCGCGTCAGCGGCGATCTCGACGAGATCGAGATCGCGCTCCTGCGCGAGCTCGAGCGCGTCGTCGCGCTTGAGCACGCCGATCTGCTCGCCGTCCTCCCCGATCACCCTCACCTCGGGGACCCGGATGCGCTCGTTCACGCGCGTCGAGTCCCGCTCGGGCGGGGTCCGATCGAACCTACGCGGGATCGGCACTAGCTAGACGTCCTAGCGCTGGCTGTCAAAAAAGTGAGAGGTGAGTCAAGGAAAAGGAAGAGAGCACGGGCGCGTCAGCGGCTACGGCGCGTGTGGTGGGTGCTCCTCATTCACGAACGAGTATAGGACGCCTAGGAGCGCTCTGCGACTTCTTGCCGCGCGCGCTCCAAGAATCCGTCGAGCGCCATGGCCCCGAGGTCGCCCTCCCTGTGGCGGCGCACGGACACCTCGCCGGACTCCGCCTCGCGGTCCCCGACGATGAGCATGTAGGGCGCCTTGCGCAGCTCGCCCTCGCGGATCTTGCGCCCGACGGACTCCGAGCGGGTGTCCACCTCGGCGCGCAGGCCGGCCTCGACGAGGTCGGCTACGACCTTCTCCGCGAACTCGTTGTGGCGGTCGGCGACAGGCAGGACCAGCGCCTGCACGGGCGCGAGCCAGAGCGGAAACTCGCCCGCGTAGTGCTCGGTGAGGATGCCGATGAAGCGCTCGAAGGAGCCGAGCAGCGCGCGGTGCACCATCACGGGCGTGTGCTCGGCGTTGTCGGCGCCGATGTAGGTGAGGCCGAAGCGCTCGGGCATCGAGTAGTCCACCTGCACGGTGCCGAGCTGCCACGAGCGCCCGATCGAGTCCGTCATGTGGAGGTCGATCTTCGGGCCGTAGAAGGCACCGTCGCCGTCGTTGACGGCGTACTCGAGGCCCTTTGACTCGAGTGCGCGTGCGAGGGCACCCTCGGCGCGATCCCACATCTCGTCGGTACCGATGCGCTCCTCCGGCCGCGTCGAGAGCTCGAGCGTCGGCTCGAAGCCGAACATCTCGTAGATCGTGAAGCCCTGGTCGAGACAGCCGATCACCTCCTGCTCGATCTGGTCCTCGGTGCAGAAGATGTGGGCGTCGTCCTGGACGAAGGCGCGCACGCGCAGCAGGCCGTGGAGCACGCCGCTGGCCTCGTGGCGGTGAACGAGCCCGGCCTCGGACATGCGCACGGGCAGGTCGCGGTAGGAATGGCGGTCGGATTTGAACAGCTGCGCGTGCCCGGGGCAGTTCATCGGCTTGAGGCCCATCTGGCGATCGTCGACGTCCGCGAAGTACATGTGGTCGCGGTACTTGTCCCAGTGCCCCGACTCCTTCCAGAGCCCGACGTCGGTGAGGATCGGAGTGCGCACCTCCTCGTAGCCGCGCTTGGCGTTCTCGTCGCGCACGAGGCCTGTGAGCTGGTTGAAGAGCACCGTGCCCGCCGGCTTCCAGAACGGCGCCCCCGGCGAGAGGTCCGACATCCAGAAGAGGCCGAGCTCGCGGCCGAGCTTGCGGTGATCGCGCGCCTTGGCCTCCTCGAGGCGGCGCACGTGCTCCTCGAGCTCCTCCTTCGAGTGGAAGGCCGTGCCGTAGATGCGGGTGAGCATCTGGCGATCGGCGTCGCCGCGCCAGTAGGCGCCCGCCGTGGAGGTGAGCTTGAAGGCCTTGATCCGCTTGGTGCTCGGTGCGTGCGGCCCGGCGCACAGGTCGGTGAAGGGGCCGTTCGTGTAGAGCGAGACCGTGTCCACGCCGAGGTCCTCGATCAGCTCCACCTTGTAGGGCTGGTCGTCGGCCTTGAAGCGCTCGATCGCCTCGGCGGAGGAGATGTCCTCGCGCGTGAACTCCTCGGCCGCCTTGATGTGCTCACGCATCTTCTGCTCGATGCGCTCGAAGTCGGCATCGGAGATCGCCACCCCGTCCGGGAACTCGAAGTCGTAGTAGAAGCCGTCGTCGATCGGAGGGCCGCTCGACATGCGCACGCCCGGATAGAGCTCCATCACGGCGGTGGCGAGCACGTGCGCGGCATCGTGGCGGACAAGCCACAGCGAGTCCGCGTCGTCGGCCTTCGGGGTGACGATGTCGATCGGCGCGTCGGGAACGAGCGGCGCGCCCAGATCGCGCAGCTCGCCGTTCTGGCGGATACCGAGCGCGGCGCGGGCGAGGCCCGCTCCGATGGCCTGCGCGGCGTCGGTGCCGGTGGCGCCCTCCGAGAGCTCCAGCGGGTTGCCGTCGGGCAGGAAGACCTTCACGCGCCCACCGTAGCGGCGAGCAGCGCGAGCTCGTCCAGCGCCACGCGGGTCACCAGGAAGCGCTCGCGAACACGGCCTCTCCCCTCCCTGCCCATCTCGATCGCGGCGCCGGGATCGCGCACGAGCTCGGCGATGCGCAGGCCGGCCTCCTCGACCGATTCGGCCAGGTGGCCCTCGCTGCCGTCGCGGACCTGGACGGGGATGCCGCCGTGCGGCTGGGCCACCACGGGCGTGTCCTTCCACAGCGCCTCCGAGGCGACGAGCCCGAAGCCCTCGTTCAGCGAGCGGTGCACGAGTACCCGCGCCACGCGCTGGAGCGCGTTCACCTCCGCTGCGCCGAGGCCCGTGAAGCTCGTGAGCACGTGCACGTCGCCCGTGCCCTCGGCGTACTCGGTGATCTCGCCGAGCACGCCCCAGTCCTCCGGCGAGTCGCCGGCAAGCGCCCCGGCCATCACGAGCTGGAGCTCGGGCAGCTCGTCGCGGGCCACGCGGAATGCGTCGATCACACCCTGTGGGTCCTTCCAGCGGTCGAAGCGCCCGGCATGGCAGACGAGCGGGCGGGTGAGGTCGACGCCGAGCGAGCGCAGCAGGCCCCCGGCCACCGCGGGCGGCAGCTTCGTGTTCTTGGGGCCGAGGGGGTCGATGCCGGGCTCGACGAACGGGGCGTGCTCTCCCTCTCCCGGTGGGGCGAAGTCGCGCAGCGCGTAGACCCGGTCGGTGCAGGCCTCGGCCAGCGGGCGGGCGCGCTCCCAGGCATCCGGGTCGGGGTCGGAGACGTCGAGGTGGCAGCGCCATATCGACTTCGCATCCCCATCCACGGGCAGCCCGAGCATCTCGGGGTCGTGGAGCACGAGCACGTCGGCCTCCGGCAGCTCGCGCGCGGCCCCGGCCAGAGCGTCCAGATAGTCGGCCCACTCGGCATCGCCGATCGCAGTCTCGGCGCCCTGGAGGCCGTCGCGCAGCTGCCGGCCGACGCCCTCGAAGTCTCCGAACACGGTGAACCAGCGCACGTCGGAGCCGGCGTCGGCCGTGAGCGGCACCACCGAGCGCAGCATCTCGGCCACGCGGCCACCCGCTCCCCCCGCGCTCACGTGCACCACGCGCGCGCCCGCGAACGGCTTCGCGAGCGGCTCGGCGAGCTCGCGTAGAGGCTCGCCCGCGACCGCCTCGTACTCAGCGAGCGTCCGCCTACCTGGATCGATCTCCTGCACCCCGATGCGCATCGCGCCGGAGACTACGCACGAGCGCGCTGTGTGACCGAGCTCACACATATGTCATCAGAGTATGTAGCGTCTAGCTCGCATGGCGAGCAGACCCGCGATTTCCAGGTTCCACTACGGATCGAGATGCACGGCAAGCGCCGCGAGGATGGTGTCCACGAACCCGGCCATCAAATCCAGGGTGCGGGGGTAGAAGGCAATCTGACCCGAGCCGAACATCATCTGCGCGGTCGGCTTGCCCTTCACGTCCACCTTCGCGGCTGGCGGGGCGGCGGCGCCCCCGAAACGGACGCGCGCGATGTTTGTGCCGTCTTCCATGCCCTCCCCCGGGGGATGGAGCCACTCGGTCTGAAGATCCTCAAAGGCTTCGATGTGGACCGCGGCGGGTTGGAAGCTAATGGGCGCGAGGTCGACGGCCGCGAAGCCCCCGTGCACGGTTCGGTGCTTGTCCGTATTCCACAGCTCGTTGAGCAGGATCAGCGGGTGGTGTTGGACGGGCCGGTCGAGCTCGTACGGCTGCATGACTGCGACGGTCGAGAGCGGTGCGGGTTGCAGGAACGGGATCACCTTGTGGGCCTCGAACTCAGGCCGGGACCGGGTGATGGGAAACGAGATCCGCTCCCTGACGCCGGGCTTGTTCAACTCCGCGAACGACTTGGTCTGTCCGGCGAGCAGCCAGGTCGCTTGATCAAGCGCGGATCGGAGGTTGTGCACGATGTCGCCAACGATCACGCTCAATCGGAGCGGCACTTGCTCACGGACGCGGAAGCGCAGGAAGTGGCAACCGGCATCGCTGTCGAACTCGACTGCGACGTAATACGGGTCACCTTCAAGAAACGCCTCGCATCCTGCATCGAGGCTCTCCAGGTGTTCACGCGCCCGGTCGAGCTTGGCTAGCGGTCCTGCGAGCGGCTTACTATCCGAGGCCATGAGCGAGCGCGAGCCTAAGCAGAAGACTCAGCCGAAGAAAGGCAAGCCGGTCGAGATACCCGTGCCGAAGCGCAGCGCGTTCGACAGGCTCATCAAGAAGGCTGAGAACACCCCGC
>JACCYP010000191.1 GCA_013696425.1 Thermoleophilaceae bacterium | reverse complement strand
CGAGCCGGATCCCTCCCCAGCCGATCCAGGATCTCTGCCCTGAGCCTGTCCCGGCGTGCTGGGCGAGCTGCCGGGGGTCGTGTCGCCGGCGGGCCGGGCAGCGCTTGCAAGCTTGGTGTTGGCCCTGCCGTGAGCGGACGAGGCGTCCGATTGAACGATGCCGATCGTGCCCGCCGCTCCGCCGGCAATCAGGACGACTGCGGAGACCTTGGCGACCGTGGCTCCGACAACTCCGCTGCCGAGGCCCGTAGCGCCTGCCGAGAACCCGACCGCGCCGGCGCCGAACCCGGCGCCCGCGGAGCCGCCCGCGCCTGCAGTCGCCGCTCCCCCGCCCGCGGCACCTCCGGAAGCCCCGGCTGCTGCGCCTGCGGCCTCGCTCTCGGTGAGCTTCGACAACAGTCCGATCGGAGTGATCACTGCGACGCCCTCGCGCAGGTTGGCGCGCGCCCGGCTGAGGATCTGGCGTGCGGCGCCGCCGTTCACGCCCAGCTCGGTGCCGATCTCGTCGAAGCTGCGTCCCTCGAGCTCGCGCAGAACGATCGCGTCGCGCTGGCGCGGCGGGAGTGCCTGTACCTGGGCGACGGTGCTGCGCAGCGAGTCGCGCTGCTCGAAGACCTCGTCCGCCTGCTCGGCGCCGGCGTTTGACTCGTCGAGCTCCGCGTGACCCCAGCCGGACTGCCGCAGCAGGTTCAGGCAGACGTTGTGGGAGATCCGGTAGAGCCACGGGCGTAGGTCGAGCTCGCGCTCGCCGTTGCGGATCGCCCCATAGGCCCGCATGAAGGTCTGCTGGACGGCGTCGTCGGCTCGGCCGCCGGGCACGATCTTCTCGCAGTAGCGCCGCAGCTGGTTCTCGTAGCGCCCGACGATCGCCTCGAACGCGCGCTCGTTTCCGTCCCGCGTGAGGTCCACGAGGCGCGCGTCGGGCTGGCCGGCGAGAAGCGTGGTGCCGGCGAGGCGAGCTGGCTTGAGTAGAGCGCGCGGAGTCAGGGTGGCGGCGGTGGAAGGAGTCCTGCGGACTCCATCGGCACCCTCGCGCAGAATCTTTAATCCGACTCCGCCGCCATCTTCTCCTTGATCTTCTCGGTCACCGACGGATCGCGGAGAGTGGTCACGTCGCCTAGCTCCCGGCCCTCGGCGATGTCCTTCAGCAGCCTGCGCATGATCTTGCCAGATCTGGTCTTAGGGAGGTCGTCGGCGTAGATGATGCGCTTCGGGCGGGCGAGCTTGCCGATCTTCTCGGCCACGTGCGCGCGCAGCTCCTCGGTGAAGCCCTCGGGCTCCTCGCCGGTGCCGTCGAGCGTCACGAACGCGACGATCGCCTGGCCGGTGTCCTCGTCGGCCGCGCCCACCACCGCGGTCTCGGCCACGCGTTCGTGCGAGACGCACGCGGACTCGATCTCCATGGTCGACATGCGGTGGCCGGAGACATTGATCACGTCGTCGGTGCGCCCGACGATCCAGAAGTAGCCGTCGGAGTCGACCTTCGACGCATCACCGACGTCGTAGATGTCCGGTCCGTACTTCGACCAGTAGGTCTCGACGAAGCGCTCGTCCTCGCCGAACAGCGTGCGCGCCATGCCGGGCCACGGACGCCGGAGGGTGAGGAAGCCGCCGCCCTCCTCGACCTTCTCGCCGTGCTTGTCGACCACCTGCGCGTCGACGCCCGGGAACGGCCGCGTCGCGGAGCCGGGCTTGGTCTCGGTGATCGCCGGCAGCGGCGTGATCATCATGTGGCCGGTCTCGGTCTGCCACCAGGTGTCGACGATCGGGCAACGCTCCCCGCCGATGACCTTGTGGTACCAGACCCATGCGCGCGGATTGATCGGCTCGCCTACCGATCCCAGCAGACGCAGCGAGGAGAGGTCGTGCTTCTCGGGATGCTCGCGGCCCCACTTCATGCAGGCGCGGATGGCGGTCGGCGCGGTATACAGGGTCGTGACCTTGTAGCGCTCGACGATCTCCCACCAGCGGTCCTTGTCCGGGTAGTCGGGCGCGCCCTCGTAGAGCACCGAGGTCGCGCCGTTCGCGAGCGGCCCGTAGACGATGTAGGAGTGGCCGGTGACCCAGCCGATGTCGGCGGCGCACCAGAACACGTCGGACTCGGGCTTCAGGTCGAACACCATCCGGTGCGTGGCGGAGACGCCGGTGAGATAGCCGCCGGTGGTGTGGAGGATGCCCTTGGGCTTCGCGGTCGAGCCGGACGTGTAGAGGATGAAGAGCGGGTGCTCGGCGTCGAGTGGCTCGGCCGGGCAGTCGCCGTCCGCCTGCTCGCAGATCTCGTGCCACCAGAGGTCGCGGCCGGACTGCATCGGGGTCTCGACGTCCTCGCGGCGCTCGACCACCACCACGTGCTTCAGCTCCGGAAGCTCGCCGGCGATCTTGTCGACCTCGGTCTTCATCGAGATCGGCTTGCCCCGGCGCATGTTGGCGTTCGCGGTGACGAGCACCTTCGCATCGGAGACCTCCATGCGCTCCTTCACCGACTGTGGCGAGAAGCCTCCGAACACGACGTTGTGCACGGCGCCGATGCGCGCACAGGCGAGGATCGCGGCGGGGGTCTCGGGGATCATCGGCATGTAGATGCCGACCACGTCGCCCTTCTCGACGCCCAAGCCCTTGAGGGCACTCGCGAAGCGCTTGGTCATGTCGAGCAGGTCCGCGTAGGTCACGTCCCGCGTCGGGCCGTCCTCCGCGATCCAGTGGTAGGCGACGCGGTCGCCGTTGCCGGCCTCGACGTGGCGGTCCAGGCAGTTGTGGGAGGCGTTCAGCTTGCCCTCCTGGAACCACTTGGCCCAAGGCGGGTTCCACTCGAGCGTGGTCTCCCACTTCTCGAACCAGTCGAGCTTCTCGGCCCAACTCTCCCACCAGCCCTCGAAATCGCGCTCGGCCTGGTCGTAGATCGCCGCCTCGGAGTACTCCGAGGCCTTCACGAACTCCTCAGGCGGGGCGAAGCGCTCCTCGCTCCCCAGCAGTACCTCGAGGTCCTTCTGTTCCTCCGCCATGAAACCGACCCTACCCGCTGATGCTTGAGGCAATCCGCCCGTATGCGGCAGCCGGATCGTCGCTGCCGAAGATCGCCGATCCGGCCACGAACACGCCCGCTCCGGCGCGCGCGCAGTCGGGCGCGGTGTGCTCGTCGATCCCGCCGTCGACCTCGATCGGCACCTGTGGCATCAACGTGTGCAGGCGCTCGATCGTCTGCAGCGAGCGGGGAATGAACGACTGCCCGCCCCAGCCTGGGTTCACGGTCATGCAGAGCACGTAGTCGGGCTGCGCCTGGGCGGCGGCTTCCGCGGGTGTGCCGGGGTTGAGGGCGAGCCCCGCCTCGCAGCCGTGGTCGCGGATCGCGTTCAGCGCGTAGTCGAGGTGGGGCGTGGCCTCGACGTGGCAGGTGATCGAATCGGCGCCGGCCTTCGCGAAGGCGGCGATGTGGCGCTCCGGGCGCTCGACCATCAGGTGCACGTCGAGGTGGGCGTCTGAGTCGGTGGCCAGGCCCTTGAGCGCCTCGACCACGATCGGACCCATCGTGATCGGCGGTACGAAATGCCCGTCCATCACGTCCACATGGATCACGCGGGCGCCGGCCTCGAGCACGTCCGCGACCTGATCTCCCAGCCGCGCGAAGTCCGCGGACAGGATCGAAGGGGCGATCTGGCGTTCTGGGCGCAGCAATGACAAGGCGGGGCGCAGCCTAATCGCTGCGCCCCGCCGGGTACCGCTACGGCCTTGCGTTCATGCCCCTTCAACCCGGGCCGGGGACGAAGTTGGGGGTTTAGGGTGGGAAACATGAAGGTTCTCGTGACCGGTGCCAGCGGCTTCTTCGGCGGTCCGGCCTGTGCCGACC
>JACCYP010000160.1 GCA_013696425.1 Thermoleophilaceae bacterium | reverse complement strand
CGAGCCGGTGGCGAGGGTGAAGGTGAGCGCGTCGAAGATGAGCAGCTCGGGGTCGAGGCCGTGCTCGTCCACCGCGTAGCCATAGATCCGCTTCGCGACGTCGAGCTTGCGCTGCTTGGTCTTCGCCATCGACTCCTCGTCGATCGTGAGCGCGAGCAGCGCGGCGCCGTGCGCCTTCGCGAGCGGCGTGACCAGATCGAGCTTGTCGCGGCCGGCCTCGAGGTTCACCGAGTTGATCACGGCGCGGCCGGGGTTCTGCTCGAGCGCGACTTTCATCACGTCGGGCTCGGTGGTGTCGATCTGGAGCGGCGCGGGCTGCGTGAGCGAGATCCGCTTCACGAGCTGGCGCATCTGCTCGTCCTCGTCCTGGCGCTCGGTGAGCGCGACGCAGAGGTCGAGCACGTGGGCGCCGCCCTCGACCTGGTCCTCGGCCACCTGCAGGAGGCCGTCGTAGTCGTCGGCGAGCAAGAGCTCCTTGGCCTTGCGCGAGCCCTGTGAGTTCACTCGCTCGCCGACGATCGTCGGCGCGGGCTCCTGCACGATGTCGCTCGCGGTCATCATCGACGCGAGGCGCGGGGGGCCCTTCTCCGGGCGGGGCTCGGCCTTGCGGCCGCCGACGCGGTCGACGATCGCCCTGATGTGGTCGGGCGTGGTGCCGCAGCAGCCGCCGACGATGCCGACGCCGAAGCGCTCGACGAACTGCTGGAGCGCGTCCGCGAGCGGATCGGGCTCCTCCGGGAAGATCGTCTCGCCGTCGGGGCCCTGGTGGGGGATGCCCGCGTTCGGGATGCAGTGGACCGGGAGATGGGAGTTCTCGCCGAGGTAGCGGATCGCGTCGCGCATGTCCTCGGGGCCGGTCGAGCAGTTCAGCCCGAGCACGTCCACGTCGAGCCCGCCGATGATCGCCAGCACGGCCTCGATGTCGGTGCCGAGGAGCATCTTGCCGCCGTTGGGCAGCAGCGAGACGCTGATCTGGAGGGGGAGTGTCTTGCCGGTGGCCTTGAAGGCCTCGCGGGCGCCGAAGATGGCCGCCTTCACCTCGAGGATGTCCTGCGCGGTCTCGATGATGAGCAGGTCCGAGCCGCCCTCGATCAGGCCGCGCGCCTGCTCCTCGAACACGGTGATGAGCTCGGAGACGGTGATCTTGCCGAGCGTCGGGTCATCGGACGCCGGGAGGTGGCCGGTGGGGCCGATCGAGCCCGCGACGAAGCGGTCCTCGCCGACGGCCTTGCGCGCGATCTCCGCTGCCTTGATGTTGATCTCGAGCGTGTGGTCCTCGAGACCCCACTCCTCGAGCTTGATCCGGGAGGCCTGGAAGGTGTCGGTCTCGACGACCTCGGCTCCGGCCTCGACCATCTCGGTGTGGACGCCCTCGATTACGTCGGGGCGGTGCAGGATCAGCGCCTCGTGGCACTTGCCCTTGAGCCCGCCGTAGTCCTCCTCCGTGAGGTCGAACTGCTCGAGCGTCGCGCCCATCCCGCCGTCGAAGACGATCACGCGGTCGTTGACCGCGGCTATGTAGTCCCGTTCCGCCAAGATCACCACCTTAGCGAACCTTGACAAAGACGTGTCAACGTTGGCCTGCCACCATTGGGAGAGATGCGGCGGCTCCTCCTGGCGGTGATCCCGATGGCCATGCTCGCGCCCCTGGCGCAGGCCTCCAACGCCCCGCTCTACCCGCAGCAGTGGAACCTCGCGATGGTCGAGTCCGATGCCGCGCACACGGTCACACGCGGCGCCGGGGCGACCGTGGCCGTGGTCGACACCGGCTTCACGCCCGGCCATCCCGACCTCGCCGGGCGCATGAGCGGCGGCTTCGACTTCGTGGACAACGACGCCGACCCGGCCGATGGCCATGGCCATGGCACGCACGTGAGCGGCATCGTCGTGGCCAACGAGAACAACGGCATCGGAGTCGGCAGCGTGGCGCCCGAGGCGAAGCTGCTCGCAGTCCGGGTGCTCGGCAACGACGGCTCCGGCTCGAACGCCGACGTACAGGCGGGCATCGACTACGCGGTGAAGTCCGGCGCCGACGTGATCAACCTCAGCCTCGGCCCCGACCTCCCACCGATCCTCGGCGGCTCGGACCCTGCCATCGACCGCGCGCTCGACGCCGGCGTGGTGGTGGTCGCCGCCGCGGGCAACAACGGCTTCCCACTGTGTGAGAACCGCTCGGGCGAGGGCCGGCTGCTGTGCGTCGGGGCCGTCGACAAGCGCCGCCAGCGCTCGAGCTTCTCCAGCTTCGGGTTCGGGCTGGGCCTGATGGGCCCGGGCGGATCCGGCCTTCGCACGCCGGGCGAGAACGTCCTCTCGACGCTCAAGGACGGCTCCTACGGCGAGATGGCCGGGACCTCCCAGGCCACGCCACATGTGGCGGGCGTCGCGGCCCTGCTCGTATCGGCCGGCGTCAAGGGCCAGGGCGCCGTGAGGCGCATTCTCGCGACGGCGAGCGACGCGGGCGCCCCCGGACCGGATTCCGAGTACGGCGCGGGCATCGTGAACGCGCG
>JACCYP010000130.1 GCA_013696425.1 Thermoleophilaceae bacterium | reverse complement strand
CGCCCCGAGCGCCCTCACCGCGACGATGGGACTTTCCGGCGGCACGGCCACTTCGAGCGGTCAGTACATGGGCTCGACCGCGGGGCTGTCGGCCCTGCTCGGGCCGCTGCGGCAATCGGGGGCAAGCATCAGCATCGGCAGCGCGGACTACCTCGCCGTGATGAAGCGCTGGGCCGCATGCAGCGGCCGCTCGGTCGGCTCGTGCGCGCGGTTCGCACCTGAGGCCTTCGTCGCGCGCTCGGACTACGTCGGCGATCTGCTCTCTGCGCGCGGGCGCGCCGCTGCAATCGAGGCCTCACGCAGCGCGACGCTGCTGCTCGACGCCTACGGCGGCGCGATCAACCAGGTCGGCGCGGACGCGACCGCGTTCGTGCACCGCGACCAGCTCTTCTCGATCCAGTACCTCGCCTACGGGGCCGGAGCGCGCGGAAGGGTGAACACCGCCTACCGGCAGATGCGCCCTTTCGTCTCCGGGGAGGCCTACCAGAACTACATCGACCCACAGCTCTCGGCGTGGAGGCGCGCCTACTACGCCGGCAACTGGTCGCGGCTCGTGCGCGTGGCGAGGAAGTACGACCCCGACGAGGTCTTCGCCTTCAGGCAGGGCATCGACCAGTAGCGCCGGCCCGCCCTCTCGCTTTTCCGTGGGCGAAAAACGGGAGGGGCCCCGGCTAGGCAGAGACGGGCTCTGCCGAGCCGGCCCTGCCGAACACCAGCTCGCCCTCGGCCGCATCGACGCGCACCAGCTCGCCGGGCTCGAACTCGTTCTGCAGCAGGCGCAGCGCGAGCGGATCGATGAGCTTCTTCTGGATCACGCGCTTCAGGGGCCGCGCGCCGTATGTGGGGTCGTAGCCGAGGTTGCCGATCAGCGGGCGGGCGTCGTCGGTGAGCTCGATCGCGATGCCGCGCTCGAGCAGGCGGGCCGCGAGGCGGGTGACCTGCAGCTCGACGATCTGGCCGATCTCCTCGCGGGTGAGCTGGTGGAACTCGACGATGTCGTCGAGGCGGTTCACGAACTCGGGCTTGAACTGGGCCTCGACGCCCTCGATCCCGCCGGGCACGTTCGAGGTCATGATCAACACGGTGTTCTTGAAGTCCACGGTGCGGCCCTGGCCGTCCGTGAGGCGACCGTCGTCCATGACCTGCAGAAGGATGTTGAACACGTCCGGGTGGGCCTTCTCGATCTCGTCGAGGAGCACCACCGAGTAGGGCCGGCGGCGCACCGCCTCGGTGAGCTGGCCGCCCTCGTCGTAGCCGACGTACCCCGGAGGAGCACCGACCAGCCGCGAGACCGCGTGCTTCTCCATGTACTCCGACATGTCGATCCGGATCATCGCGTCCTGGGTGTCGAACATGAACTCGGCCAGCGCGCGCGCGAGCTCGGTCTTGCCGACGCCCGTGGGGCCGGTGAAGAGGAAGGTGCCGATCGGGCGGTCGGGGTCCTGGAGGCCGGCGCGAGAGCGGCGCAACGCGTTTGCAACGGCCTCGACGGCGGTGTCCTGGCCGACCACGCGGTCGTGGAGGCGCGCCTCCATGTGGATCAGCTTCTCGACCTCGCCCTCGAGCAGCTTCGAGACGGGGATGCCGGTCCACTTGCCGACCACCTCGGCGATGTCCTCCTCGTCGACCTCCTCCTTGAAGAACTTGCGCTCGCCGGGCTGCTCGTGCGCCTCGGCGTCGGCGATTGCCTGTTCGAGCTCGGGGATCTCCCCGTAGCGGAGCTCGGCGGCGCGCTGGAGGTCGGTGTCGCGCTCGGCGCGCTCGACCTCGCGCTGGGCCTGCTCGAGCTTCTGGCGCAGATCCTTGACCGCATCGAGCGACTCCTTCTCCCGCTGCCAGTCGGCGGTCATGGCGGCGGCCTCCTGCTCGAGGTCGGCGAGCTCGCGCTCGATCGCCTCGCGCCGTGATGCGGAGCCCTCGTCCTTCTCGTTCTGGAGCGCCTGCAGCTCGATCTTCAGCTGCATCACGCGGCGATCCACCTCGTCGATCTCCGTCGGCTTCGAGTCGATCTCGATGCGCACCCGCGAGGCGGCCTCGTCGATCAGGTCGATGGCCTTGTCCGGAAGGAAGCGGTCGGCGATGTAGCGCTGGGAGAGCATCGCCGCGGCGACGATCGCCGAGTCCTGGATCCGGACACCGTGGTGGCTCTCGTAGCGCTCCTTGAGCCCGCGGAGAATCGCGATCGCGTCCTCGACGCTGGGCTCCTCCACCATCACGGGTTGGAAGCGGCGCTCGAGCGCGGCGTCCTTCTCGATGTGCTTGCGGTACTCGTCGAGAGTGGTGGCGCCGACGGCCCGCAGCTCGCCGCGGGCGAGCATCGGCTTCAGCAGGTTGGCGGCGTCAACCGCACCCTCGGCGGCGCCCGCGCCGACGATCGTGTGGAGCTCGTCGATGAACAGGATGATCTGGCCGTCGGCGTCGGAGACCTCCTTGAGGACGGCCTTGAGGCGATCCTCGAACTCGCCGCGGTACTTGGCCCCGGCGATGAGCCCGCCGATGTCGAGCGCGATCACGCGCCGGTCGCGCAGCGACTCGGGGACGTCGCCCGCGACGATGCGCTGGGCGAGGCCCTCGACGATGGCGGTCTTGCCCACGCCGGGCTCGCCGATCAGGACGGGGTTGTTCTTCGTGCGCCGGGCGAGCACCTGGATCGTGCGGCGGATTTCGTCGTCGCGCCCGATGACCGGGTCGAGCTTGCCCTCGCGCGCCGCCTCGGTGAGGTCGCGGCCGAACTTCCGCAGCGCCTCGAACTTCTCCTCGGCGTTCTGGTCGGTGACCGAGCCGGGCGGCTGGATCTCCTCGAGCGCGGCCTCGATCGCCTCGGGCGCCACCCCCGCGGTATCGGCGAGCGCGTGGACCAGGTGGCCGACGCTCACGAAGGCATCCCGCCGTGCACGGGCGAAGTCGTCCGCTGAGTTCAGGGCGCTGGTGGTGGCGGAGGAGAGGCCCGGGGTCTGGGACGCGTCCCCCGTGATCACCGCGAGCGCCTCGAGCACTCCGTTCACACGCCCCCGCACGGCATCGGGGTCCGCATCGGAGCGCGAGAGGATCGAGCGCACCGTCTCGTCCTCGAGCAGGGCGGCGAGCAGATGGGCCGGCGCGACCTCGGAGTTGTGCCGGGCACGGGCCAGCTGCTGCGAGGCGGCGATGGCCTGCTGGGATGAGGTGGTGAAGCGGTCTGGCTGCATGAAATCTAAGTGTCTTTAGCGGTCGGACTGCGCTAGCCGCTTGCGCGCCTGACCCGGATCCGCACGCCGTCCCCGGAGGCCGACAGCGCCTGGCCGGGAGGCTCGTACTTCACGAGCTCGCGCTTGTAGGAGCGCCGCACTCGCTCGACCTCGGCGTGCAGCTCCTGCTCCATCCGCCGCGCCTGGCGCTCGAGGCGTTCCATCCGCGCGCGCATCTTGCGCATCTGCTCCTCGAGCTCGAACACGCGCTCGACTCCGGCGAGGTTCATGCCGAGCTGAGAGGTGAGCTCCTGGATCCGGCGCAGCCGCTCGACGTCGCCCTGCGAGTAGAGGCGCGTGTTCTTCGGTGAGCGCTCCGGCGTGATGAGGCCGCGCGTCTCGTAGATGCGCAGCGTCTGCGGATGCATGCCCGCGAGCTCCGCAGCGACGGAGATCATGTACACGCCGCGGTCACGGTCAGGGGTCATGAGGTGAACAGCCTCGCTCGCGGGTCGTCGCCGTTCATGGCCTCGGCGAACTCGTCGACCGCCTCGCGCTGCTTGGCGTCGAGCGAGCTCGGCACGTCGATCGAGAGCCGGTAGTGGACATCCCCGCGCGCTCCACCGCCAAGCTTCGGCGGGCCCTCGCCGCGCAGGCGCTGGATCGTGCCGTGCTGGGTGCCTGCCGGCACGCGGATGCGCTTGCGGCCCGTCAGCGTGGGCACCTCGATCGTGCCCCCGCGGATGGCCTCCACGATCGTGATCGGCACCTCGACCTCGAGGTGGCCGCCCTTGCGCTTGAACACCGGCGACTCGGTCACGCGGGTGATCACATAGAGGTCGCCGGACGGCCCGCCGCGGTGGCCGGGCTCGCCCTTGGCCGCGAGCCGCACCCGACTCCCGTCGCGTACCCCGGCGGGGATGTTCGCCTTGTACTTCTTCACCTGGCGCGTGGCGCCGGCGCCGCTGCAGGTGGCGCAGGGGTCGGTGATCTTCGTGCCTGTGCCGCCGCACTCGCGGCAGGGCTGGGAGATCGAGAACACGCCCTGGGACTCGGCCTCGACGCCGCGGCCCGCGCAGCGGGGGCAGACCTCGGGCTTGGTGCCCGGCTTCGCGCCGGTGCCGTGGCAGGTCGGGCAGGGCGCGGACATGGAGACGGAGATGGGCACCTGCGCGCCCTCCATCGCCTGCTGGAAGGAGATGTGGACCTCCGTCTCGAGATCGCGGCCGCGCTCGGAACGCGGGCGCCCGCCGGCACCGCCCGGGCCGCCGGCGTTCCCGAAGAGGTCGGAGAGGATGTCGCCGATTCCGCCAAAGCCGGCGCCGGGAGCGCCGGTGCGGAAGCTGCCGGGGTCGAATCCCCCGCCGCCGAAGATGCCGCCCCCAGCGTCGAACTCCTTGCGTTTCTCGGGATCGCCGACGAGGTCGTATGCCTCCTGGATCTCCTTGAAGCGGTCCTCGGCCTTCGGGTCGTCGGGATTGCGATCGGGATGCCAGCGGCGGGCCAGCTTGCGGTAGGCCTTCTTGATGTCCTCCTGGGAGGCCTTCTTCTCGACGCCGAGCGCCCGGTATGGGTCCTTGACGGCCATCGCTAGGCCGCGACCACCACGCGGGCGGGGCGCAGGATCGAACCGTTCAGCTTGTAGCCCTTCTCGACCACGTCGAGCACCAGGCCGGAGGTCTCGCCCTCGCGCATCGAGATCGCTTCGTGCATGGTCGGGTCGAACTGCTCGCCCGCGGGAGCGAAGGGCTCGATCCCGCTGCGCTGGAGGAGCCCGAGCAGATCAGAGTGCACGAGCCTCACCCCGGCGGCCATCGGGTCGTCATCCGGTGCGGAGTCGAGCGCGCGCTCCAGGTTGTCGACCACCGGCAGTAGCTCGCGGACGAGCCCGGCGCGGGCGCGGGCGCCCGCCTCGGAGATCTCGCGCGATGCGCGCTTGCGGTAGTTCTCGAAGTCGGCCTGCGTGCGCTGTGCGAGTGCGAGGTAGTCCTCCGCCGGCGCACCGTCCCCAGCGGCGCCCGAGGGCGCGCTGGGGTCCGGTTCGGCGGGCTCGACCGGCTCGGGAGCAGCGTCCTCGCCCTGCCGCTCCGTCGCCTCGTCGATCTCCCGCTCGACGGCGGGGTCCTCGTCACCGCCCGGCTCTGCCGGGTCGGGCCGCTCCGTGGGTGTCTTCTCGGGATCCCCGGGCATCAGCGGCCCTCCTCGCCGTCGACCACTTCGGCGTCGACGACCTCGTCCTCAGCGGCGTCGCCCTCGCCCTCGGCGTCGCCGCCGTTCTGGGAGGAGGCGGCCTGGTCGGCCTGGGCCTGCTCATACATCTGCGCCGAGACCTTGTGGAAGGCCTCCTGGAGCGCGGATGCCTTGGCGTTGATGGCCGCGGCGTCGTCTGACTCGAGGACCTCGCGGACCTCCTTGATGGCCGCCTCGATCTCGGACTTCGCGGTCTCGTCGACCGAGTCGCCGAGCTCCGCAAGCTGCTTCTCCGCCTGGTAGGCGGCGTTCTCGGCGGTGTTGCGCGCCTCGACGACCTCGCGCTGCTTGCGGTCGTCCTCGGCGTGGGACTCGGCGTCCTTGACCATCCGCTCGACCTCGTCGTCGGAGAGCCCGGAGCCGGCCTTGATCTCGATCTTCTGCTCCTTGCCGGTGCCGAGGTCCTTCGCGGTGACGCTCACGATGCCGTTGGCGTCGATGTCGAAGCCGACCTCGATCTGGGGCAGGCCGCGCGGCGCCGGCGGGATGCCCGTGAGCTGGAACTTGCCGAGCGACTTGTTGCCGCTCGCCATCTCACGCTCGCCCTGGAGCACGTGGATCTCGACCGAGGGCTGGTTGTCCTCGGCCGTCGAGAACACCTCGGACTTGCGCGTCGGGATCGTGGTGTTGCGCTCGATGAGCTTCGTCATGACGCCGCCCTTGGTCTCGATGCCGAGGGTGAGCGGGGTCACGTCGAGCAGGAGCACGTCCTTCACGTCTCCGGCGAGCACGCCCGCCTGGATCGCGGCTCCCACGGCGACGACCTCGTCCGGGTTCACGCCCCGGTGCGGGTCCTTGCCGGTGAGCTCCTTGACCTTCTCCTGCACCGCCGGCATCCGCGTCATGCCGCCGACGAGCACGATGTGGTCGATGCCGTCCTTACCGGAGCCCGAGTCCTCGATCGCCCGCTTGGTCGGCCCGACCACGCGGTCGAGCAGATCCGACACGAGCTCCACGAGCTTCGAGCGCGTGAGGCGGGTGTCGAGGTGCTTGGGACCGGATGAGTCGGCCGTCACGAACGGCAGGTTGATCTGGGTCTCCTGCGTGGTGGAGAGCTCGACCTTGGCCTTCTCGGCCGCCTCGTAGAGACGCTGGAGGGCCATCTTGTCGGCGGACAGGTCGATGCCCTGGCTCGCCTTGAAGTCCTTCACGAGCCAGTCGACGACCGCCTTGTCGAAGTTGTCGCCGCCGAGGTGGTTGTCGCCCGCGGTGGCCTTCACCTCGAACACGCCGTCGCCGATCTCGAGCACTGACACGTCGAAGGTGCCGCCGCCGAGGTCGAAGACGAGGATCGTCTGGTCGGTGTCCTCCTTGTCGAGCCCGTACGCGAGCGCTGCCGCGGTCGGCTCGTTGATGATGCGCTTCACGTCGAGGCCGGCGATCTTGCCGGCGTCCTTCGTCGCCTGGCGCTGGTCGTCGTTGAAGTACGCGGGGACGGTGATCACGGCCGAGTCGACCGTGTCGCCGAGGTAGGCCTCCGCGTCGGACTTCAGCTTCTGGAGGATCATCGCGCTGATCTCCGGGGGCGAGAACTCATCGCCACCCGCCTTCACACGCGCGTCACCGCCGGGGCCCGCCACGACCTCGAACGGGACCATCGTCTCCTCTTCCTTTACCTCGGCCTCCTTGCGGCCCATGAACCGCTTGACCGAGAACACGGTGTTCTCGGGGTTGGTCACGGCCTGGCGCTTGGCCACCGTGCCCACGAGGCGCTCGCCGCCCTGGGTGAATGCGACGACCGACGGAGTGGTCCGTCCGCCTTCCGCGTTCTCCACGACGGTCGGCTCGCCGCCTTCGAGCACGGCCATGCACGAGTTGGTTGTGCCCAGGTCGATGCCTATCGTCTTGCCCATGTCTGCTCCTTGAAGTTCTGCTTGAAAGAAATCTAAGTGCGGTTATAGCAGATCTCCCAACCCTCCCCCCGCGGCGAGGCGAAGGGGAGGGCCTGTCCCCTTTTGGGACCTTTGGGAGGTGGTCGAGGGTTTTATGCCTCTGGCAAAGGGCGCGGGGGCCGCAGGCGGGGGATCAGCTCGACCGCGACTATGGCGGTCATGATCAGCCCCGCTCCGAGCCACGAGATCGCGCTCAGGCGATCGCCGGCCAGCAGGTAGCCGAAGAAGCCGGCGAAGGCGGGCTCGGCCGAGAGGATCAGGGCGGTGCGGGTGGGCGAGGCGTGCTGCTGGGCGTAGGACTGGACGAAGAAGCCGAGCGCGCTCGCGACCAGCGAGGTCACGAGCAGGGCCGACCACACCTGCTGCCCGCGGGGGAGCTCGAGGTCGCCGAGGGGCGCCGCCACCAGGAGGCATACGAGCCCGCACACGCCGAGCTGCACGGCGAGGAGCGCCCCCACGTCGTGGTGCACCACCGCCCGGCCGGTCACGAGGATATGCCCCGCAAACGCGACCGCACAGCCGAGCATGAGCGCGTCGCCCGAGTTGAACTCGCCTGCCCCGGAGAGCAGGTACAGGCCGAGGAGCGACACCGCGGCGGCGGCCCACGCGACGGGCGGCACCCGCTCGCGCAGCAGCCCCGCCGCGATCAGCGGCGTGAACACGACCACGAGCCCGGTGATGAACCCGGCGTTCGACGCCGAGGTGCTCTCGAGGCCGAAGGTCTGGAGCACGTACCCGCCGGTCAGGAACGCGCCCATGAGCAGGCCGAAGCGGAGCCCCGCCGGGGAGAGGGCGCGCAGCTGGCGGCGGAACACGAGCGCCACGATCAGCGC
>JACCYP010000115.1 GCA_013696425.1 Thermoleophilaceae bacterium | reverse complement strand
CCGCTGCGTGGGTGTCGGTAGGCAGGCGGGAGGCGAGCTCCGACGCGGTGCCGCCACCGCCGCCCTTCTCGTCATCGGAGTCCGAACCGCCGCAGCCGGCGAGGGCGAGCAGGGCGATCGCTGTCGGGACCAGTCGGCGCATGCGGATGCGTAGGATGCCAAGGGTGCGCTACGTAATCACCGGTGGGGCGGGCTACATCGGTTCGCGGCTCGTCGCGGCCCTGATCGAGCGCGAGGACACGGAGACCGTCGTGATCTGCGACGTGAAGCCCCCGCAGGGCTTCCGCCCGAAGACCAGGTACGAGCAGTTCGACGTCCGCGACGGCGAGCGCTTCCGCGAGATCCTCGAGCGCGAGGAGCCAGATGTGCTCGTGCACCTCGCCTTCATCCTCAACCCGATCAAGGACGAGGACACGATGTACGACATCGACGTGAACGGCACCCAGAAGGTGCTCGACGCGGCGTCCAAGGCGGGGGTGGGGCACGTGCTCGTGACCTCCTCGGCCACGGCCTACGGCGCGTTCCCGGACAACCCGGTGCCGATGGAGGAGGACTGGCCCGTGCGCGGCGTGTCCGGCTTCTCCTACGCGCGCGACAAGACCGAGGCCGACCGGCTCTGCCAGCTGTGGGCGCTTGAGCACCCCGACCGCACCATGACCATCGTGCGGCCGTGCATCGTGATGGGGCCGAACGTGGACAACTACCTGGTGCGGCTGTGGTCCGACCAGCCCTTCCAGGTCGACTTCGGGAACATGGACGGGCTGATCCAGTTCGTGCACGAGGATGACGTGGTGTCCGGCATCGTCGGGCTTCTCCACGGCAAGCACGCGGGCGCCTACAACTTCGCCGGCGAGGGCTTCATGACCTACCGCGAGTGC
The DNA here is from genome assembly GCA_013696425.1 of Thermoleophilaceae bacterium. Lineage (GTDB taxonomy): Bacteria > Actinomycetota > Thermoleophilia > Solirubrobacterales > Thermoleophilaceae > JACCYP01. The sequence continues at coordinate 6,916 of JACCYP010000115.1, read as the reverse complement.
GCCCAGCTCATCGACTCGAAGGTGCGCAGGATCCCGCTGGCCGTCGCAAAGCGGATGCAGGCGGCGATGTGGAAGCTCGGCCAGGCGGAGAGCCCGCCCGGCTCGATCGCTTTTGCCCTTCACCCCTGGGTGGTCTCGAACGAGAAGCTGAAGGCGACCATCGGCTGGGAGCCGAAGTCGAGCCGCGAAGCCTTCCTCGAGGGCATGCAGGGCCAGGGCAAGCTGCCCGCCGTGGGCGTGCCCGAGCCCGCGCCCGCCGCCGCCTGACCGGCGGGGCCGCCCGCAGGTAGAATCGGCGCCCTCCCGGGGCCGTTAGCTCAGCTGGGAGAGCGCCGCCTCGACAAGGCGGAGGTCGCTGGTTCGAGCCCAGCACGGCCCATATCCTCGCCGCCGTGACCGCAATCGCCGCCGCCCTGCCCGGCGGCATGGTCGACGTCCAGACCCACGACCGCGACATCGTGGTGGACGCCCAGTACGCGACCAAGGACAACTTCACCGGCGCGAAGCTGCCCGGCTACTGCGGCAACCGGCTGCTGCTGAAGCGCGACGCCGCCCGCCGGCTCGCGCGGGCGCAGAAGCGGCTCGAGCGCGGCGGCGAGAAGCTGCGCGTCCTCGACGCCTACCGGCCGGCGCGCGCCTCGCGGGCGATGGTGCGCTGGGCCGAGCGCACCGGCAGGGAGCACCTGCTGAACGGATTCATCGCGCGCCGCTCGAACCACGCCCGCGGCACCACCGTCGACCTCACGATCGACGGCGCCGACATGGGCTCGCCGGACGACTCGTTCTCCGGGCGCTCGATCACGCGCAACGCCAGCGGCCGCGCGCTTCGCAATCGCCTTCGGTTGGTGCGCGCGATGGAGACCGAGGGCTTCCGCAACTACTCCAAGGAGTGGTGGCACTTCGACACCCCTGGCTCGAACGCACCGCGGCTGGACGCGCCCATCCCGTGCTCGGACTGATCTACGACGTCCACGGGAACCTGCCCGCCCTCGAGGCCGTGCTCGACGACGCGCCGGCGGAGTTCTTCGTGCTTGGCGGCGACTACACGCTGTTCGGCGCCTGGCCGGTGGAGACGATCGAGATGCTCGAGAGCCTCGACGCCGAGTGGATCCGCGGCAACGGCGAGCGCTGGAGCGCGGACCCCGGCGCCGCGCCGGAGGACGATGCGGTTCAGGCCGCGATCGAGTGGGTGCGCGGCGAGCTCGGGACGCAGAAGGTCGGCGAGCTGGCGGCCCTCCCGACTGCATTCGTCTCTGACGAGGCCCGCTACGTGCACGGCTCGCCCGTGTCCGACGTGCGCTCGTTCTTCCCGGAGACGGCACCCGATGAGGTGGAGCTCCTAGAGGGCGTCGAGGAGGAGCGGCTTGTGTTCGGCCACACCCATCTGCCGTTCATCCGCCGCGCCGGGGACATCGAGCTCGTGAACCCGGGCAGCGTCGGCATTCCCCTGGATGGCGACCCGCGCGCCGCATACGCCCTGGTGGGCGAGGACGGCTCGATCGAGCACCGGCGCGTGGCCTACGACCACGAGGCGAGCGCCGCGGCGGTACGCGAGCGCCTCGGCCCGGCGGGCGAGCCCTTCGCCCGCCGGATCGAGACGGCGACCTTCTAGCTCATGAATAGCGGCGGCGCCGTGGTGGAGAGCGACACGCGGCTCGTGCTGTGGGCATTCTGATCGCCGGCCCGATCCCTAGACTGCCGTTGCCGCCGTGTCCCGCCTCTCACAGGTAATCGCCCCGCGCGACCGCGAGTTCTTCGACCTCTTCGAGGAGGCCGCCACGAACATCGTGCGTGCCTCCGAGCTGCTCGAGGAGATGCTCAAGAACTTCCCCGAGAAGAACAGCCTCACCCGGGACATCCTGATCTGCGAGCAGGAGGGTGACCGGATCACCCACGACATCATCCAGCGGCTCAACCAGACGTTCGTCACGCCGATCGACCGCGAGGACATCCTCGCGCTCGCGTCGGCCCTGGATGACGTCGTCGACTTCACCGAGGAGGTCGCCGACTACCTCGTGCTCTACAAGATCGAGGCGCCGATGGAGCAGTCGCAGAAGCTCGCGACCGTGCTCCTGCAGGCCAGCCGGCAGATTGCCGAGGCCATGCCGCGGCTGCGCGATTTCCGCGACATGTCGCACTTCACCGTCGAGGTGAACCGGCTCGAGAACGACGGCGACCGAATCGTGCGGGAGGCCATCGCCTCGCTTTTCGACACCGGCATCGACCCGATGGTCGTGATCCGCTGGAAGGACGTGTTCGAGCGGATGGAGGAGGCCATCGACGCAACCGAGCACGTGGCCCACATCCTCGAGGGGATCGTCATCAAGAACGCCTGATGGAGAGCGAGCTCATCCTGATCATCGTCGTCGGGACGGCGCTCGCGTTCGACTTCACGAACGGGTTCCACGACACGGCGAACGTCGTGGCGACCTCGATCTCCACGCGCGCGATGTCGCCGCGCATCGCCGTCGGCTACGCGGCGATCCTGAACTTCGTCGGGGCGTTCCTGTCCCTGGCCGTTGCGGCGACGGTTGCGAGCGGCATCGTCCAGGCGGACCTGATCACGCCCACCATCGTCTTCGGCGGTCTGATCGGGGCGATCGCCTGGAACCTCATCACCTGGTACTACGGCCTTCCCTCGAGCTCCTCGCACGCCCTCATCGGCGGAGTGGTCGGGTCGGCGTTCGTGGCGGAGGGCGCGAAGGCGGTCCAGGGCGACGGTCTCATCTCCAAGGTGGCGGTGCCCGCCGTGGTGGCGCCGATACTCGCGTTCGTGGTCGCGGGCCTCGCGATCCTGATCGCCTACCGGATCATCGGGCGTCAGCGCCCGGGGCCGGTGGGGCGCGGGTTCAAGCTCGGGCAAATCCTCTCGAGCGGGATGCTGGCGCTCTCGCACGGAACCAACGACGCCCAGAAGACCATGGGCATCATCACGCTGGCGCTGATCGCCAACGGGAACCTCGACGCGAACAACTTCGACGTGCCCCGGTGGGTGGTCGTCTCCTCGGCCACGGCCATCGCACTCGGCACCTACGCGGGCGGCTGGCGGATCATCAGGACGATGGGCAGCCGGATCATCAAGATGGACTCGGCACAGGGCTTCTCGGCCCAAACGTCTGGCGCCGCGGTGATTCTCGCCTCTTCGCACTTCGGCTACCCGCTCTCGACCACCCACACGATCACCGGGGGCGTGATGGGGGCGGGTGCGGCCAAGCGCGTCTCGGCCGTGCGCTGGGGTGTGGCCGGCAACATCGCGGTCGCCTGGGTGCTCACCCTGCCCGGATCGGCGCTGATCGGCGGCGCGGCCTACGGGGTCACCCGCCTGTTCGGCACCGGCGCGGCCGGACCGGTCATCGTCTCGGTGGCCTTCGCCGGCGTGATAGCGGGCGCCTTCCTCAAGCGCCTGCGCCAGGGGCCCGCGATCGCGGCGGCCGAGGCATGAGCTTCGCAGCCGGGATAGTCGACTGGGCGGCGCTCGGGAAGGTCATCCTCTTCTCCTTCATCGCGGTGATCGTGGTCTCCGCCGCCTACTCGTTCGGCATTCTCGGGGCCACTCAGTTCGCCGAGGCGCGCCGCAGCTCGCGCTCGGGCGCCGCGGTCGGGTTCGCGTTGCTCACAGGTGTCTGCGGCGCCGTGGTGATCGCGGCGGTCGTGTTCGGCATCGGCTACCTCGTCAGCTGAGGGACACGAGCCGTTCGAGTTCGGACTCGCTCGACCACGCGCCCACGGACGCGCGCACGTAGGGCGTGCCCGGCAGGTGGCGCACGACGATGCCCTCGGCCTCGAGGCGCTTTGACTCGGCCTCGGGATCGCCGGACTCCCACGCCACGAGCGTGGTGTCGCCACGAGGGGCGACCGTGCGGCCGTTCGCGGACAGCTCGTCCGCGAGGCCGGCGGCTAGCTCGGGGCCGCGCGTGTGGACCCAGTCCCAGCCCGTGGCGGCGAACAGCTCCGCGCCCGCGTGGCTCCAGGCGAGCGCTGGGCCGGGGATCGAGTAGGTGTCGAAGCGCGCCGCGCCCGGCTTCATGGTGGTGGGGTCGGAGGCGTCGGCGAGCGAGGAGTAGCTCGTCCAGTCGGCGCGCAGCGCCTCGGGGTCGCGCAGCCACAACAGGCCCGTGCCCTCCGAGCCGCACAGCCACTTCTGGCCCGCCGCCGCGTAGAAGTCGCAGCCGAGCGATTCGACCGCCACGTCGACCGCGCCCGCCGACTGCGCACCGTCGAGCAGCACCGCCGGGGCCGCCGCGGCCAGGGCGTCGGTGTCCACCACGGCGCCGTTCACCCACGACACGTGTGAGCAGGCTACGAGCTTCGTCTCCGGGCGGATGTGGTGGGCGATCTCGCCGAAGGGGCCCGTGCGGATGGATGCGCCCGTGCGCTGGCGGGCGGCGTGCAGCGGTGCCAGCAGGCCCGGATGCTCCTCGGTGGTGGTGAGCAGCTCGTCGCCGGCGCCGAGTGCGAGGCCCTGGAGCACCGCGTTCATGCCGTGGGTGGTCGAGCCGGTGATGGCGAGCCTGTCCGTGGTCGTGCGCAGTAGTGCGGCGAGGGTGGCGCGCAGCGGGTCGCGGATGGCGTCGATGCCCTCCCAGTGCGCCGGGGTGCCGCGGCCGATCTCGAGCTCGCTGTCCAGCCGCGCCTGCGCCGCCTCGATTCCCCGCCGTGGTGCGGGACCGTTCGAGCCGGCGTTCAGGTAGGCCTTGCGCTCGAGCACGGGGAACTCCGAGCGGAAGGCGGCGAGGTCGGGCACTCGATGGCGCCGCTAGGCGCTGAGCTTGACCTTGGAGTCGTCGAAGGCGATGTGCCCGGCGGTCTTGAGCGCGTTGTCCAGCGGATCGTCGTAGGTCCAGGCGGCGTCCTCGATGCCCGCGACGTGGAAGAACGACGAATCGCCCTTGTAGGGGCAGTAGGCACGGGTCTCGCTCGCTGCGAGGACGTCCATGCGGATGTCCTCGCGTGGGAGGTAGAGGCGGTTCGGCACGCCGGTCTCGCTGAGCAGCATCGGGCGGCTGGACTCGGCCACCACCTCGCCGCCGGCGGTCACCTTGACCGGGAGGCTCGAGCGGCGCACGTCGACGCGGTGGTAGGGGTCGCGCATGTGGACGCCCACGGATTCGTCCTCGTCGAGCCACTCGTCGAGGCGCTCGAGGTAGAAGGCGGCGAGCCCGTCGAGCCAGGGTGCGGCCTCGACCGGGGCGGGGTAGCTCCAGATCGCGTTCTCGGCCAGGCGGTCGCCCACGCGCATGTGCCAGTAGGACGCGTCGCCCTTGAACGGGCAGTGGGTGGTGTGGTCACTTGCCTCGACGAGCTCCTCGCGCACGTCCTCCCACGGCACGTAGAGCCGAGGCAGGATGTTCGACTCGTGCAGGAGCTGGGCGCGGCGCGTGTCGACGACGGTCTCGCCACCGAGCAGCCCGCGCACCCGCCGCGGGAACGGATCGAGGAGCAGCCGGTGAGCAGGCCCGTCGATCGAGTAGTTGACGGTGGGGTGGGGGCTGGTGCCGAGCGGGCCGTTCGAGAGGGTGAGTGTCATCCCCTCGAACGGTAGCTGGGCGGTCCTTCCGGCTACTGGCCGCAGACGGGCCACTGGCCCGCGCCAGACGTGGCGAGCAGCTTCGCCGCGCGCATGTTCTGCTCGGATTCCGGTGCCGCGGCCGGATCGCCGGACCCTCCGACGGCTGCCCACGTCGAAACCGAGAACTGGAACTTGCCTCTGAATGCCCCGCCGCCGCCGATGGCCTTGGGGTCGCCGCCGGACTCGCAGGCCGCGATGGCCTCGAGCTGCGGGGATGCCTTCGAGCTGCCGCCGGCTCCCTTCGCGCCGGCGCGCTTTGACTTCGTGCGCGCCGTGCGGCGCTTCTCGCGCTTCTCGGCACGGGTCCTGGCATCCGACAGCTGGGTCGCCACCTCGCTGCGCAGCAGCGCGGTCTCGACCGGGTCAAGGGTGCTGCTGGTGTTCGGGGCGGAGCGGGTGCCGCTCTCGTTCTCGTCGGAGCCGTCCAGTGCGGTTATCGGTGCGAACGCGATACCCACGCTCAACGCAGACGCAATTGCCTCGCGCTTCAAGTTGATGCCTCCCTATGGCAGAAAATTCGGGGAACTTCGGGGGCCGGTTTGGCCCGCGCCCGCCGACGGTCGGCGGGAAGGTGCCCCTGCGCGCCGGTCGGGGCGTCTGCAGGAGGCGGATGACTCGTCTGAAGGTACCCCCGAACACCTGTTCTAGTGTGAGCTCGGTCACACATATGTCATCAAGGTATGTATACTGTCTGCATGGCCGCGAACGACAGGAACAATCCGACCCGGCGAGCGTCCTCAGACTCGGACTACTCGCTGATGGAGTTCATGGCGGAGTTCCCCGACGACGCGGCCTGCCTGGATCGTCTGTGGCGTGATCGCTTCGCACCTGACGGACACCACGCGGATTGCCCGCGCTGTGAGCGTGAGCGGAAGTTCCACCGGACAAAGGCGCGGGCCTCATACACCTGCGACTCCTGCGGCCTGCACATCCACCCGATGAAGGGGACGATCTTCCAGAAGTCGACCACGTCGCTTCACCTGTGGTTCTACGCGATCTACCTGATCGCCAGCACTCGCTGCGGTATCTCGGCCAAGCAGTTGGAGCGCGAGCTTGGCGTGACCTACAAGACCGCCCATCGAATGATGAAGCGCATCCGCACGGAGTTGATGAACGACGAAGGCGACGAGCCGCTGTCCGGCGACGTTGAGGTTGACGAGACGGCATGGGGCGGCAAGCCCCGCACGAAGCTGACGCCCTCGGAGGCCGCTCAGTTCCGCGAGAACAAGGCCACGATCCTCGGCATGGTCGAGCGTGGTGGCCGCGTCCGTCTGCGCGTGATTGCCACGCGGCGGGGTGAGCCGCTTAGCCGAGCGGTGCGGGCCAACGTCAACCCTCAGTCCTTGC
>JACCYP010000001.1 GCA_013696425.1 Thermoleophilaceae bacterium | reverse complement strand
CGCTTCAACCGCGCCTCGAAGATGCGTCAGGCGCGCGTCCCCGCCCCCGGCGCACCCCGCCAGGCCGATCCGCTGCCCCGCCGGCGCAGACGCATCCTCCTTGCCGTGGCTCCGGTGATCCTCGTGCTCGTCGCGATCTGGTTCCTCTTCTCCACCTTCCAGCCGCTGAAGGGCGACGGGGAGGGCGAGGTGCGCGTGGTGATCCCACAGCAGGCGAGCGTGGGCGACATCGCCAAGCGGCTCGAGAAGGCGGGTGTGGTCGACTCGTCCTTCTTCTTCCAGGTGCGCACGACCGTCGGGGGCGACCGCGGCGCGCTGCGCCCCGGCCTCTACACGCTCAAGAAGGACATGAGCTACTCCGCGGCCATCGGTGAGCTCACGCAGGGCCCGCCGGCCAACGTGGTGCAGGTGACCGTGCCGGAGGGCCGCTCGCGCGGTGAGGTGGCGGACATCGTGAAGGACGCCGGGCTCAGGGGCTCCTACAGCACGGCTTCGCTCCGCAATTCCGAGCTGAACCCCGCACGCTACGGCGGACGGAAAGCGAAGAACCTCGAGGGGTTCCTGTTCCCGAGCACCTACGAGCTGAAAAAGGGCGCGACAGCGCGCGCGCTCGTGCGCGAGCAGCTCGAGACGTTCAAGAAGAACATCCGCAAGGTGGACCTGAAGGCCGCTCGCAAGGCGAACCTGAGTCCGTACGAGGTGTTGATCATCGCCTCGATGATCGACCGCGAAGCACAGCTCGCGAAGGAGCGTCCGATCATCTCCTCGGTGATCTACAACCGCCTGCGCGACGACATCCCGCTCGGGATTGACGCGACGATCCGGTTCGCCACCGACAACTGGTCCGACCCTCTCACCGAGTCGGACCTGAAGATCTCCTCGCCCTACAACACGCGCACGCGCCAGGGCCTGCCCCCGGGGCCGATCGGCAGCCCCGGCCTCGCGGCGATCCGCGCCGCCGCCCGGCCGCGCAGGACCGCCTTCCTTTACTACGTGGTGAAGCCCGGCAGCTGCGGCGAGCACGCCTTCTCGAAGACCTTCGAGCAGTTCCAGAAGGACGCGCGCCGCTACGACACCGCCCGCGAGCAGCGCGGCGGGAAGTCACCCCAGGACTGCTGATGCGCACCACGGTGGGCCCGCTCGCCGGCGTCGCCGGCTGGCCGGTGGCCCACTCGCGCTCGCCCGCGATGCAGCAGGCGGCCTTCGACGCCCTCGGACTGCCGTGGCGCTACGGCTTCCTGCCGATCCCGCCGGAGCTCTTCACGGAGACCGTGCGGGCGCTGCCCGCCTCCGGCTACAGGGGCATCAACGTGACGATTCCGCACAAGCTCGCGGCCCACGAGCTGGCCGATGAGCACTCCGATGCAGCCGCGGCGATCGGCGCCGCGAACACGCTCACCTTCATCGACACAGGGGCCGTCGCCGCCGACAACACGGACGCTGGCGGTCTGATCGACTCGCTCCCGGGTCCGGTGGAGGGCCTGCGGGCGCTGGTGCTCGGCGCCGGGGGGGCCGGCCGCGCCGCGGCCTGGGCGCTGCGCGAGGAGGCCGCCGAGGTGTCGGTGTGGAACCGCACCCCCGAGCGCGCGCGAGCGCTTGCTGAGGACCTGCGCGTGCGCCATGCGGCGCGCCCGCGCGACTGCGACGTGCTCGTGAACAGCACCTCCGTGGGGCTCGACCCGCGTCTGCAGGAGTCGGACGCGCTGGCGGCGCTCGGCCTGGAGGGTGTCGCGGCGCCGGCGGTGGTTGTCGACCTCGTATACGCGTCCGGCGAGACCCCCGTGCAGTCGTGGGGGCTAAGGGCGGGCGCCGAGGTTGTCGATGGACTCGAGGTACTGGTAAGGCAGGGGGCTCGATCGTTCCGTCTGTGGACGGGCGAGGAGCCGCCACTGGAGGCAATGAGACGCGCCGCCCGAGCTTAAGGTCGAAGAAGGACGATGCCGATAGGAAAGGGATGGCAGTCCCACGTCCACTCTTGCTTGGACTCGTGGGGGCGGTGCTGGTCGTCGCGATGTTCGTTGCCACTCAGGCGATGAAGAGCGGCGAGGATGAGCCCTCCCAGCCGGCAGCCCCGCCCGAGAAGGCGGCGGAGCCGGCGACGCCTGCCGCCAAGGAGCCGGCCAAAGGGCAAGCCCCGGGGGCGAAGAAGGACGATGTCGCCCGCGCCTCCACCACCCCTGCCGACCGCCAGTCCGGTCTCCCCGCCGATGTGGCGGCTGCGCTTGGACGCAGGAAGCCCGTTGTTCTCTTCTTCCAGCAGCGCGGCGCCGACGACGCCGCCGTGCGCGACTCGGTGCGTGCACTCGACCGCCGTGGCGGCGCCGCGGTGTTCAGCGACAGCGTCCGCAGGATCGACGACTACGAGCTCATCCTGGGCGATCTCGAGGTCACGCAGGGGCCGGCGATCGTGATCGTCGACCGCGAGCGCAAGGCACGGGTCATCGAGGGCTATGTCGACGAGGGCACACTCGCCCAGGAAGTCCGGGACGCCAAGCGGTGACCGACGAGACCCCACACCTGCGCCCGGTACCTCCGACCGAGGCCGCTGCCGCGGCGCCGGCCGAGGAGTCCGCATCCGTGGCGATCCCGAGCAGCGGGCTGATCGCGCCCACCCAGCGCGGTGGGCGCCAGCGCTTCCTCTCCGACGTGATCGTCGAGCTCGGCTTCCTCCCACGCGAGCGCGTGGACGCGGCGGTCGAGGAGGCCCGTGCGTCGGGCCGCACACCCGAGCAGGTGCTCCTCACGACGGGTGCGCTCCAGGGCGATCAGCTCGCACGCGCGACGGCCGAGCGCTTCGGGCTCGACTTCGTGGATCTCGGCGTCTTCAAGCTCGACCTCGCCGCGGTGAACCTCGTGACCCCGCAGGCGGTGCGCCGATACAACGCGGTGCCGGTCGGCTTCGAGCGCGAGGGTGTGCTCTACGTGGCGATGACCGATCCCTCGAACGTCCTGGCGCTCGACGACCTGAAGCTGATGACGGGGCACGAGATCCGCCCCGTCGTGGCCGCCGCCGAGGACATCGCATCGATCGTCGTGCGGATGAACCGCCTCGACGACGCCATCGCCGAGGCGGTCGAGGAAGACGAGGAGGCCGAGCCGATCGCGGAGATCCGCGAGTCCGCGGAGGACGCGCCGGTCATCAAGCTCGTGAACTCCGTGATCGCCCAGGCCGCCCAGGAGGGCGCCTCGGACATCCACTTCGAGCCCGACGGGCGCGACATGCGCGTGCGCTTCCGGATCGACGGTGTGCTCTCGGAATCGACCACCATCCCGCGGCGCATGATCGCCGGCGTGGTCTCGCGCGTGAAGATCATGGGCGACCTCGACATCTCCGAGCGGCGGGTGCCCCAGGACGGCCGCGTGACGCTCAACATCGAGAACCGGCTCGTGGACATCCGCATCGTCACGCTGCCCTCGGTGCACGGCGAGGGCATCGTCATGCGGCTGCTCGACAAGAGCCAGGCGCTGCTCGAGCTCGACAAGCTCGGCATGCGCGGCGAGGAGCGCGAGCACTTCGAGCACGCCTTCCACCAGGCCTACGGGGCCGTGCTCGTCACCGGCCCGACCGGCTCGGGCAAGTCCACCACGCTCTACGCCGCTATGAACGCCATCAACTCGGTCGACAAGAACATCATCACGATCGAGGACCCGGTCGAGTACCAGCTGTCCGGCGTGAACCAGATCCAGGTGAACTCGAAGGCGGGCCTGACCTTCGCCGACGGCCTGCGCTCGATGCTGCGCGCCGACCCCGACGTGATCATGGTCGGCGAGATCCGGGACTCAGACACCGCGCGGATCGCGGTCGAGTCCGCGCTCACCGGCCACCTCGTGCTCTCCACCCTGCACACCAACGACGCGCCGTCGGCCATCACGCGCCTCACGGAGATGGACATCGAGCCCTTCCTCACCGCGTCCGCGGTCGACTGCGTGGTGGCCCAGCGGCTCGCGCGCCAGCTCTGCGCCCATTGCAAGAAGCGCACGATGCTCTCGGTCGACGCGCTGCGCCTCGCCGGCTTCGACGTGAAGTACGACATGGAGGCCTACGACCCGGTCGGGTGCGCGCGCTGCAACCACTCCGGCTACAAGGGCCGCATCGGCCTGTACGAGGTGATGCTCCTCTCCGACGACATCCGATCGATGACGATCGAGCGCACATCCACGGACAAGATCCGCGCGAAGGCGATCGAGGAGGGCATGCGCCCGCTCAAGGACGACGGGCTCGAGAAGGTTCGCCAGGGGATCACCTCGATCGCCGAGGTGTCTCGCATTACATGACCGGCCCGGCCTGCCGATAGGAGATCGATGGACTTCGCAGACGTACTGATCAAGACGATCGACCTGAACGCGTCGGACCTGCATCTCACCGCGGGCTCGCCGCCGATGGTGCGTGAGCGCGGACGGCTGCACGCCCTGGAGGGCTATGAGCCGCTCACCTCCCAGGAAACGCGCGAGACCGTCTACTCGATTCTCACAAACGACCAGCGCAAGAAGCTCGAGACGCACTGGCAGATCGACTTCTCCTACTCGATCCCGGGCAAGGCGCGGTTCCGCGTGAACTGCTACTTCCAGCGCGCGGCGATCAGTGCCGCGTTCCGCCTGATCCCGCAGGACATTCCGGATCTCCAGTCGCTCGAGCTGCCCCCGATTCTCGAGGAGTTCACGAAGAAGCCGCGCGGTTTCGTGCTCGTCACGGGCCCGACCGGGTCGGGCAAGTCGACCACGCTCGCCGCGATGATCGACCGGATCAACCGCGAGCGCCACGAGCACATCCTCACCATCGAAGACCCGATCGAGTTCCTGCACCAGCACCGCAACTGCATCGTGAACCAGCGCGAGCTCGGCGCCGACGCGGAGACCTTCGCGCTCGCCTTGAAGGCAGCGCTGCGCCAGGACCCCGACGTGATCCTCGTGGGCGAGATGCGCGATCTCGACACGATCTCGACCGCTCTCACGGCCGCGGAGACCGGCCACCTCGTGTTCGCCACCCTGCACACCCAGGACACCGCGCAGACCGTCGACCGCATCGTCGACGTGTTCCCGCCCGAGCAGCAGCACCAGGTGCGCGTGCAGCTCTCGGTGGCCCTCCAGGGCATCGTCACCCAGCAGCTGCTGCCGACCAGCGACGGCCAGGGCCGGATCGTGGCCACCGAGGTGCTCGTGCCGACGCCCGCCATCCGCAACCTGATCCGCGAGGGGAAGACCCACCAGATCTACTCCGCCCTCCAGACCGGCGGCTCGCACGGCATGCAGACGATGGATGCCGCGCTCGTCGACCTGGTCCGCAAGAACAAGATCACGCGCGAGTTCGCGGAACAGCGCAGCTCTTCGCCCGAGGAGCTGCGCCGGCTCATGGGCACCGTGAGGGTCGCCTAGGCAATGGCCTCCTTCGCTTTCAAGGCGATCGACCTGGCCGGGGTTCCCTCGCGCGGCGAGCTCGAGGCCGAGGACAAGCAGGCCGTCGCCGCGCAGCTGCGCGGCAAGGGCCTCGTCGTCATCGACATCGAGGAGAAGGCGACCGCCCAGTCGAAGGACATCCTCTACCGCTTCAAGCGCGTCAAGGCCCCGGAGCTCACTGTCGCAACGCGCCAGCTCTCGACGATGATCTCCTCCGGCATGTCCCTGCTCCGGGCCATGTACGTGCTCGAGGATCAGGCCGACAACGCCAAGCTGAAGGATGCGTGGAGCGCGGTCCGTCGCGATGTCGAGGCGGGCATCTCGCTGTCCGAGGCCCTCGCGCGCCACCCAAACATCTTCAACGACCTCTTCGTAGCGATGGTTGCGGCCGGCGAGACCGGAGGCATCCTCGAGGAGACGCTCAAGCGGGTGGCCGACCAGCTCGAGAAGGACGATGCGCTCAGGCGGCAGGTGCGCGCGGCGATGGTCTACCCGGCCCTCATCGGCGGTTTCGCGCTCACGGTGCTGATCGCCCTCGTCGCGTTCCTCGTTCCCGTGTTCGAGAAGGTCTTCAAGGACTTCGGCGGGGAGCTCCCGGCGATCACGAAGTTCACCGTGGCCATGTCTCACATCATCACCCGCCAGTGGTACATCTGCATCGCCGTGGTGGCCCTGATCGTGTTCGCATTCGTCCGCTGGAAGAAGAGCGAGCGAGGCGGGGAGCAGTGGGATCGGTTCAAGCTGCGCGCTCCGCTGAAGATCGGAGGCATCGTCCAGAAGATTGCGCTCGCGCGCTTCTCCCGGACCTTCTCGGCCCTCGTCTCGGCGGGCGTCCCGATGCTCGAGGCGATCGAGATCACGGGCCGTACGTCAGGCAACAAGGTGATCGAGAACGCGATGGGCTCGGTGCGCGACTCGGTCAAGGGAGGGGGCACGATCTCAGCGCCCATGCGCAACGAGCCGCGCGCGTTCCCGCTGATGGTCACCCAGATGATCGGCGTGGGCGAGGAGACAGGCGCCCTCGACGCCATGATGAGCAAGATCGCCGACTTCTACGAGGACGAGGTGGCCGCGGCCATCAAGGCGCTCACGTCCATCCTCGAGCCGGCCATGATCATCGTCGTCGGCTCGATCGTCGGTTTCATCGTGATCTCCATGTACCTGCCGATGTTCAAGGTCTACGACAACATCAAGTAGAGTTAGACCAGATCTGGTCTAAACTGAGGGGATGGACGCGGGAGCTCTCATCAGATCCGTGCGCAGCGAGCGAGGCCTGACCCAAGCTCAGCTCGCGAGGCGCGCGGAAACCAGTCAGCCGCAGATCGGGCGCATCGAGCGGGGTGAGATCTCACCGGGGATCGACACGGTTGACCGCGTCCTCGCCTCGATGGGCAAGCGGCTCGAGCTTCGGGCCGAGCCACTGGGGCACGGCAACGTCTCAGTCGAGGAGCTGCGCCACGACTACGCGACGCTCGACCCGGGCGAGCGGATCGCCCAGGCCGCCGAACTCTCCAACGCGCTGACTAGCATCGCGGCGGCCGGCCGATGAACGCCGATCGGCCAGAGCCGCCGCTGAAGCCACTCGACCTCCTCGCAGCCCTGCGACAGCATGGCGTCGAGTTCGTGGTCATCGGCGGCTTCTCGCTCGCTGCCCATGGCTACGTGCGTGGCACCAAGGACGTCGACATCGTTCCCGAGCCGAGCCGTGAGAACCTCACGCGCCTCATGGCCGCCCTCGAGGTGCTCGACGTAGAGCAGCTGGGCGTCGGCGACTTCGGCCCCGAGGAGATGCCGTTGAAGCTGGACATCGACGGCCTGATGCAGCGCGGCAATTGGGTGCTGCGCACGCGCTTCGGTCGGTTGGACATCCTGCAGTACGTGGCCGGCATGCAGAGCTACGACCGGTTGCGGGAGGCGGCGATCGTCCCCGCCGTTCCCGGGCTCGACGCCGACGTGAGCTTCGCTGGCCGCGACGACCTGATCGCCATGAAACGAGCCGCGGGGCGCCCGCAGGACCTGCAGGACATCGCGGCCCTCGAAGCGGCTCGCGGCGGCTGAAGGGTAACTGCCCAACCTTCGGCCTCCACCCGCGTTTCAGCCGGTGCAGGGGAAACTACGGCTGGAGGCTGACGTGCACGCAAGAACGACTTTGAGGACAATGGCGGTGATGCTGGTCGGTGCCCTCGCGGTTTCCGGTGGCGTGGCGAGCGCGCAGAAGAAGCCGCCAAAGGGCCCAAAAACACCTGCGAGCGCTGATCTCACCGTCGCGGCCAAGCCCAACCCGGTGGTCTTCGGGAAGTCCACGGTCATCTCGGGCAAGCTGAAGAACGGCGGCGGCCAGGTCGTCGTCCTCGAGGAGAACCCACACCCTTACACGGGCGGTTTCAAGCCGGCCCGCACGGCGACGACCGCATCGAATGGTGACTACTCCTTCACCGTGGTGCCCAAGCTCAACACGCGCTACCGCGTGTCCACGCAGGCCGCCCCCGTCACGAGGAGCGCCGAGCTGCTCGTGCAGGTCCAGATCCGCGTGAGCCTGAGGCTCAGCGACTCGACCCCACGCACGGGGAGCCGCGTCCGGTTCTCCGGCGGAGCCGCTCCGGCTCACGACGGGCGAACCGTGGAGATCCAGCGCCTCCGGAGGGGCGGCGGATACGGGACCATCGCCCGCACCAAGCTCAGGGACGCCGGCACCACGCGGTCGAAGTACTCACGCAGGATCCGGATCTCGCGCACGGGCACATTCCGCGTGCGGATCCAAGGTGACGGCGACCATTCGACGGGCTTCAGCTCGCCGCGGACCGCGCGTCTCTAACACGACGACAAAACAGGAGACGCCAGTGAAGAAGATGATCATCTGGGCAGCCATCACCGCTCTCGCCATTCCGGCGAGCGCTATGGCCGCAGACCAAAACGGCGCCCAGAATCCTTCCAAGCAGTGCAAAGCGCTGAAGGCGGCCATGGGGGCGGAGAACTTCGCCAACACCTACGGCACGAACGCCAACAAGAGGAATGCGTTCGGCAAGTGCGTCTCTGCAGTCGCCAGGCAGCAGGGCAAGGTCGAGCAGCAGGCCAAGTCGAACGCCTCGAAGGACTGCAAGGCCGAGCAGGCCGACCCGAACTTCGCCGCCACCCACGGCGGCAAGACGTTCGAGCAGCTCTACGGCACGAACAAGAACGGCAACAACGCCTTCGGCAAGTGCGTCTCGCAGAAGGCCTCGGCCAACGCGAAGGCCGATCCGACCGCCAAGAATCAGGTGAACGCCGCGAAGCAGTGCAAGGCCGACAAGAAGGCCGATGCTGCGAAGTTCGCCGCCGACTACGGCAGCAGGCCGAACGCCTTCGGCAAGTGCGTCTCCAAGAAGGCCAAGGCGCAGCAGGACTCCTAAGCCGAATCCGCCCGGACCGGGCAGCGGCGGCTGCCCGGTCTGAGGCCCGGCTCCAAGCGGAATGAAGGCGATGCGACTCGCGGCCTGCCGCAGGCGGCGGGTGCCACGCCGGCCCCATCTCGACCGCCGAACCGGTCAGGAGCGGCGCGAGCGCTGATCCACGCCTCAGCGCACCACGAGCGTGCCCACCGGCTCGTTGCTTCCGGTCGGTGGGTCGAACGCGATCGGAAATCGGCCCCTCTCGCCGGTGAGGATGTCGAACACGGCGGGGGAGCGCGGCTCGGCGCTGTCGACGAGACCCAGGGAGTCGATCCGGATCTCGCCGCTCTCCTCGACGGGAACGGTGACGATCACGTGCGTGCCGGGCTTCACCGTGCGCTCGACCGGCTTCCCCGAGCGGGCGTCGAAGGTGAGCGGCTCCGCGTTGCCGGCGCCGTCGGCTCTGGGCGGGGGCGGGGGCGTCTCGCTCTGCTCCGACTTGGACTCCTCGCGGTCGCGCGGTGCTGTGCCAACCGCAGCGGCCATGGCAGAGACACCCAGTACCAGAGCGAAAAGCAGAAGTGCGCGCCGCAGGTGCATGCCTCGATGCTAGGACTTCCCCTCTGATGCGCCGCGTTCTCAGTCTCGCGGGCCTGGCGATCGCTCTGGCCTTGATCGTGAGGAGCGCGTTCCCGATGGAGCCCGGGCTCGACTACTTCACCGACGCCGGTGGCGCAATCGACTCGCTCGTCCGATGGGACTGGCGCGGCTTCGCCGCGAATCCGCCGCTTATGGGTCCCGCGTCGCTCTATCTGCGCGCACCGTTCGTCTGGCCGGTGTTCGCCGAGAGCGAGCAGGTGGTCTACATGGCGGGCGCCCTCCCGTGTCTGGCCGCGGTGGTCGCCCTCGGCTTCTATCTCCGCCGCCGGATGCTGGCCCTGGCCAAGCCGGAGCATGCCGCGACGCTGGTGGCGGTCCTCTGCCTGCTGAACCCGGGCACCTTCCGCTCGATTCACTGGGGCCACCCGGAGGAATTGCTCGCCGGAGCCCTGTGTGTGGGTGCGGTACTGGCTGGGATCCGCAGCCGGACCGTGCTCGCTGGACTGTGGCTCGGGCTCGCCCTGGCAACCAAGCAGTGGGCGGTGATCGCCATCCTTCCCACGCTCCTGGCGCTAGACACCGGCTGGCGCTCGCGCGCCGGGGCCGCCGCACTCGCGTTCGCGATCGTAGCGACCCTCTACGCACCAATGGTGATCGGCAATCCTGGCCGGTTCAGCGACACCCAGACGACGGCTGCAAACGTGAGCGCCGACGCGGGGGGATCCGCGACGGAAGTCGGGGTCGCAAACGTGTGGTGGCCCACGGCGTCGAAGAAGAGCGACGAGGAACGGCGTGCCTCGGTGTCCGGGTTCGCCTACAAGCAGCCGGCCACCGTGGGGCGGCTGACCCATCCGCTGGCCGTGCTCGCCGGAGTGCCGCTCGCGTTTGTCTTCTGGCGCCGCCGCCGGCCGGTGGAGGCGGCGCTCGGCCTGCTCGCGCTCGCGATGCTGCTGCGGTGCGTGCTCGATCCCTGGAACAACGACTACTACCACGCGCCGTTCCTGCTGGGTCTCCTCGCGTGGGAGGGCATCGCGCGCGACGGCTGGCCACGGCTCACGCTCTTCGCTTCCGCTGCACTTGTCGTCTGCTTCCCGCCCTCGGCGCGATCGATGACGGAGCTGTCCGCGGATGCCGCCTGGGTGACGATTCCGTACCTGATCTGGGCGCTGCCGCTCGCGGGCTATCTCGCGGTCGCGGTGCTGTTCCCGGAGTGGCTGGAGCGCCGCAGGGCTGCGTGGACTAGAACAACCGTCCAGGTCAAGTAAAGAAATTCTCAAGCGCTGCCGATAGTGGAGCTAAGCCAGAGCCACGGTGAAAAAGGCAAACCCGTCGTGAGGCGGGGGCGCAAAGTTTCCGGGGCTCGTCGGGAAGTGGGATGGCCCTCATCCCGCCGTCGAGCCGGCCGAACTACCACCTGTGTTTCTAGTTTGTCAGGCGGCTTCGCAACCGCGGCTATGGCATCGGAAGTCAACCGAAGTCACTCCAAGGAGGAGTTTTTTATGCTGCGTAAATTCCGCGAGCGCATGGAGTCCGAGAAGGGTTTCACCCTCATCGAGCTCCTGGTCGTCATTCTGATCATCGGCATCCTTGCCGCCATCGCCCTGCCGGCCTTCCTGGGCCAGCGTGCAAAGGGCCAGGACGGTTCGGCGAAGTCGAACGCCCGTAACCTCGTCTCCCAGGTCGAGTCGTGCTACGCCCAGAAGCAGGACTACACGGGCTGCGCCACGAGGGCCGATCTCGACAACACCGGCCTGAACCTGGTGGACACCACCCCGGGCGACAAGACCGACGAGGTCGCCGTGACCGACTCGGCCGAGGACACCTACGAGATCACGGGTGCGTCGAAGAGTGGCAACACGTTCACCATCACGAAGGCCGCGGACGGGACCAGCGCGCGTAGCTGTAGCGACGCGGGCGCCGGCAACGGCGGCTGCGACGGAACCAGCTGGTAGTCAGCCAACCAGTTCGTAGTTGAGCACGGGGCGGGCCTTCGGGCCCGCCCCGTTTCGTTCCGTAAAGCGAAGCGGGCGAGCGGCCGATAGGGGACTGGGGATGGCACGGAGGATCCAACACGAGCAGAGCGGCTTCACCTTGATCGAGGTGATGGTGGCGTCCCTGATCATGGTGATCGGGGTCTTCGCCCTGGTCACCCTGGCGGACGGAGCCGCGAGCGCCACCGCGAGGACCGCCGCCCGCGAGGGCGGCACGAGCCTCGCGCGCGAACTGGTCGAGACCTCGCGCGCCGTGCCCTACAGGAACCTCACGCCCACGCTGCTGCGGACCGCGCTCGAGTCGCGAGCGAACCTCGCGGACTCGACCCCCGGCGGTGCCTACACGATCAAGCGCCGCGGCGTGACCTACACCATCACTCTCGAGGCCTGTGCACTTGACGATCCGAAGGACTTCTACGGGGACCACGCGATCGATGCCACCTTCTGCCCCGGCCAGACCACATCCGGTGGTGTCGACAAGAACGCCGACGACGCGCGCCGCGTGGGCGTGCGGGTGAGCTGGCGGAGCGGGGGCGCCGCTGCCTCGAACCGGCAGTCGACGGTGGTCAACAACCCCGTCGGCGGCCTCGGCCCGTCGGTCACGAGCCTCACCATGCGCACGCTTGTCAGCCCGCTGACCAACCCACTGCTGGAAACCGCGACCTTCGACATCGTCACATCGCAGGTGCCCTCGCGGGTGGAGTGGTCGATCGACGGCAAGAAGATGGGCGAGGCGACCGGGAGCGGCACGAGTTGGCATTTCAACTGGCCGTTGCTGAGCGCCGTGGGCGGCAGCGTGCTCGTACGCGACGGCACCTACATCGTCCAGGCGCGCGCGTTCGACTCCTACGGGCGTGCCGGCGCCGCGAAGCCGCTGACGATCAACCTGAACCGTTTTCCGCCGGCGGTCGTCACGGGCTTCGCGGGTGGTCGCAATGGCACGGGCACCGAAGTCGACCTCGAATGGGACCCGAACCCCGAGAAGGACATCGTCGGCTATCGCGTCTACCGCTCGCTGACCTCGACCGTTACGGACAGCGGCACGCCGGTGTGCGAGACGCAGGTCACGGAGTCTGCTGCTGCTGCGACCTCGTGCGTGGACACGAGTGCCCCGGCGCTCGGGCTGCTGAGCTATTACTCGGTGGCGGCCGTCGACCGCGCTCCGAACGGGGCCTATCGAAACAGCACGCTTGCTTCGCCGATATTGATCCCGGCAGAGACGGTGCTCACGCCACAGCCTGCCCCGACCAGGCCCACGGGGCTCTCGATCTGCCAGGGCGGCACGAGCGGGTGCGACCTGCCCTCCGGCCAGGTCGCACCCGTCGGAACGAAGGTGCTCACCTGGACGAAATCGACAGACTCGCCCTCGCCCCCTGACAGTGTGGCCTCCTACCGCGTCTACCGCGATGGCACGGCGAACACGAACCGCTATGCCCGGGTGTATCCGCCGTCGGACCCGGACCACACAACCGTCTCGTGGACCGAGACCGAGGCGGCGGGTGCCACCCACACCTACCGGGTCACGGCGGTGGACAACAAGTACAAGGAGTCGAGCAAGGCCGACCCGTGGCCGTCGGTGAGCGGATGAGCAAGCGATTCGCACGCGACGAGTCGGGCTTTCAGCTGATCGAGCTGATGGTGGTCGTCACGCTCACGATCGTGGTCATGAGCGCTGTTCTCCTGCTGCTCGAGAACTTCCAGACCACGACACGCGCGAACGAATTGCAGAACGACTCCCAGGAGCAGGCGCGCCGAACACTTGGGCTCATGGCGCGCGAGCTGCGGAACCTCGCGAGCCCCACCAACGAGCTTCCCGAGGCCGTGGAGCGCAACGGGCCGCAGGACCTGATCTTTCTCTCAGCCGCAAAGACGAAGCCAAACCTCAGCCTGAACGTCCGCAACACCCACCGTGTGCGCTACTGCGTCGGCTCGGGCCGGCTGTACAGGCAGGAGCACAACTGGACCACGGCCACCGCGAGCCTTCCAGCCGCAAACACCTGTCCGGCGACTGCTACGACGAACGGCTGGACCACTGGGCGCGTCGTGGCACAGGATCTCTCCAATGGAACCCGCGCCGTGTTCAGCTACGACTCCACCACGCTCACGCGGATCACTGAGATCACCCCCAGGCTCCACATCGACACGACCCCCGGAGCGTCGCCGGCGGAGACCACCATCGAGACGGGGATGTACCTCCGCAACCAGAATCGCGTTCCTACGGCGGCTTTCTCGGCCACCGCTAGCGGCATCGAGATCGTGCTTGATGGCAGCGACTCCTCGGATCCCGAGGGGCAGGTGCTCACCTACGAGTGGCTGTGCACGTCCGCTTCCACGCCCGGGTCCGGCTGCCCCAAGACGATCGGTACCGGGCCCGTGTACCACTGGCGCCCCGGAGCGGGCACCTACGGAGTGAGGCTGAAGGTGACCGATCCCGCCGGGCTCACCCAGACGTCCGCGACCAAGTCCGTCTGCCTCGCGGGCATCGTGGTGAGCTGCTAATGCCTACGCTGCGCCAAGAGGACGGCAGCGTGATCGTGCTCGCGCTCATGGTGTCGCTCGTGATCCTGCTGCTCGGGCTCTCTACGCTCGCCGTCGTCGATACACAGAGCCGCCAGTCCGGTAGCGAGCGGGTGCGCGAGTCGGCGTTCAACCTTGCCGAGGGCGCCCTCAGCGCGCAGACATTCGCGATCGGCCGGAACGGCGCCGGCACCCTCGCCCAGCCGTTCCCAGAGACATGCGACTCGAGTACCACCGCGCTGGGGCGTTGCCCTGACGCCGCGACCCTCCAATCCAGCTTCGCCGTAGCCGACCAGTCCGACTACAAGCCGTCGCAAGTGAGCTGGTCGACGGTCGTGCGCGACAACCCCGCCGGGGACTACTACGACCCTACGGTCGCCTCCGAGCGTTATGACGCGAACAAGGACAAGCGGGTGTTCGTGCGCGCCACGGCCACGGTCCGCGGGAAGAGCAGGACAGTGGTGGCGCTCGTCGCGCTTCAGGAGCAGGGGCTGAGTTTTCCGCGGTTCGCGATCAGCGCGAACGCCTTCACGATCTCGAACGCGGGCAACAAGACGATTATCGACGGGACATCCTCCGGCGGCGTCGAGCTGCGCTGCGCAAATGAAACGCCTCTCAGCTGCCTCAGCCTCAGTCGGCCTGCGCAGATCACGGGTGTGGTCACCCAGAACTCCGGCGGCGCCACGAAGGCGATTACCCAGGGCGATCTCGACCTTCTCGTGGAGTTCGCCAGCGCCAGCGGTACCCACTACCCGGGCTGCCCCTCGGACTACAGTGGCAAGGTGGTGGTGATCGACAGCGGGAACTGCACCATGAACCCCGCCGCCGGGCAGACCTGCTGCAACTCCCCGTCGAGCCCCGGCCTACTCATCGTTCTCAACGGCACACTGAAGGTGCTCGGCAACACGCAGTTCCAGGGGATCATCTACATGGCGAACCAGACCAATCTGAGCGGGACCGTTCTCGAGACCGGCGGCACGTCGCTGATAACCGGCGGCGTGGCTATCGACGGTCCAGGGCGGCTCGTGGCCGGCGCCTCGAGCCTCAACATCAAGTTCGGGCCGCAGGCGTTCGACGACGTGGCGGTGGCCGGGACGGCGGGCGTGGTCCAGAACACCTTCCGCGAGCTGTATTAGCCTCCGGGTTCGTGGAGGCGCTTCTGGCCGCCCTCGGCGGCGCCATCATCGGCAGCTTCCTGAACGTCGTGATCGCGCGGGTGCCCGCGAAGGAGTCGCTTGTCTCGCCTGGCTCGAAGTGCCCGAGCTGCGGCACGCCGATCAAGGCCTACGACAACGTGCCGATTGTCTCGTGGCTCCTGCTGCGCGGGCGGTGCCGCTCCTGCGGTGAGCGGATCTCCCCGCGCTACCCGTTGGTCGAGGCGCTCACCGCCGCGGTGTTCGCGGGCGTCGTGCTCGCCGGCGGCGCCGACGCTGATCTCGCGCTCGAGCTTCCCTTCGCGGCGGTGCTGATCGTGATTGCGTTCATCGACCTCGACCACCGGATCATTCCCAACCGGATCCTGCTGCCGACGGCGATCTACGGGCTCGCAGTGGGTGCGCTCGTCGATCTCGACGCGATGCCGGAGATGCTCATAGCCGGCGCGGCCGCCTTCACGTTTCTGCTGGTCGCGGCACTCGCGTATCCGGCGGGCATGGGCATGGGCGACGTGAAGCTCGCCGGTGTGATGGGGCTGTTCCTGGGTGTGGCGGTGGCGCCCGCCCTGCTGATCGCATTCGCCGCGGGTGCCGCGGTCGGGGTCGCGATCATCGCGAAGGAAGGCGCCGCGGCCCGCAAGAAGGGGGTCCCATTCGGCCCGTTTCTCGCCTTCGGGGGGATCGTGGCGATCATCGTGGGCAGTGAGATGGTGGACCTGTACTCCGATCGCTTTCTTTAAGGCCTCGCTAACCGCTAAAGGCGCTCCACGTGCGGGTCGATAGGGCATCAGGGGCACTCTGCACCCGTGCGGATTTACACACGTGGCTTTCTCACTCCGAAATAAAGACAAAGGAACGACCGGGCTCGACATCGACGGCGCCTACCTCTCGGCCGTCACCACCGCCGACGGCCGGGTGTCAGCCGCGGCCAGCGTCGATCTCCCGGAGGGCGTGGTGGTCGAGGGCGAGGTGCAGGATCCACTCCAGTTGACGGCTGCGCTCAAGGAGCTGTTCGGCAGCTCCGGCTTCCCCAAGACCGTGCGTCTCGGCGTGTCGAACCAGCAGATCGTGCTGCGCGAGATCGAGCTTCCCCGGATCGAGGACGACGCTGACCGCGAGAAGGCGATCAAGTTCCAGGCGCAGGAGGCCATTCCGATGCCGCTCGACGAGGCGGTGCTCGACCACCAGCTGATCGGCGAGGTGATCTCGGCCGATGGCGTAGCCCGCAGCCGCATCGTGCTCGTGGCCGCGCGCAAGTCGATGATCGAGATGCTTCTGGAGGCGGTTCGCTCCGCCGGGCTCCGTCCCGAGGGCGTCGACCTCGATGCCTTCGCGCTCGTGCGCGCGCTCGCAATGCCCGACCCCGATCCGCACGAGGCGGTGCTCTACTGCCACCTCGGCGGGATCACCAACCTGGCGATCGCCGTCGGCTCGACCTGCCTGTTCACGCGACCGCTCGCCACCGTCGCCGCTGCGGATGCCACCGATGGCGAGGACCCTGTGCCCATGCTCGCCGAGGAGATCCGCCTCTCGATGGACTACTACCAGGCCCAGCCCGAGGCCCGGCCGGTCGGGCGCGTGATGCTCTCCGGACCCGGCTCGGCCCGCGAAGCGCTGGTGGAGCACCTCACCGAGGCGACAGGGCTGGCCGTGGTCGCCGCCGAGCCGCTCGGCATGCTCTCGGCCCCCGGACTGCTTCCCAGCGAGGATCCCCATCGCCACACCGTTGCGGCCGGCCTGGCTCTCGGGGCTGCGGCATGAGGCCCGTCAACCTCCTGCCCGAGGCGGATCGCCCCCGCGCGGGCGGCGGCGGTGGGCGCAACCAGGCATATGTGGTCATCGGCGGTCTCGCCGTGGCGCTCCTCGCAGTGCTGGGCTTGGTGCTCGCGGGCAACAGCGTCAATGCCAAGACGACCGAGCTGTCCGAGGTCCAGGCGGAGACGCAAGGGCTCCAGCAGCAGGTGGCCGCGCTCTCCTCCTTCAAGCGCTTCGCGGACATCAAGCAGACGCGTCTGACATCGGTTTCGACGCTCGCCGCGGGACGTTTCGACTGGGAGCGCTTGATGCGCGAGCTGGCTCGGGTGCTGCCAGAAGACGCCTGGATATCGAGCCTCGATGCAACGTCCGCCACGGACGCCGAGACCGCCGCCAAGAACCCCGGCGCGGGGCCGAGCGCGAAGATCACGGGGTGCGCTCCCGGCCACAAGGGAGTGGCGACCGTGCTCGTGCGCCTGCGGACGATGAGCGGTGTGGACGACGTGGTGCTCGAGAGCTCATCCGAGGCGATAGTCGCGGACGCAGGAGCTGCAACCGGGGCCGCCGCGCAGGGCGACTGTGGCAAGGACAACACCTTCTCGGCGACGATCGCGTTCGGGCCGACCGCCGCCGGGGCGCCTTCGGACAGCAAGGTCCCGGCTTCGCTCGGAGGCGGCAAGTGACCATCACCGACCGCGACCGCAAGATCCTGCTCGTGGTCGGGTTGCTGGCAGCCGTGCTCGTCTACTGGTTCGTGCTGCTCGCGCCCAAGCGCCAGGAAGCAAACGACCTCAAGCAGCAGATCGCGGACGCGGACGCCCAGAAGCAGGCGCTTGCCACGCAGCTGGCCGGATTGAAGGCATCCAAGGCCGACTTCGCCGGGGACTACTCGACCATCGTCCGTCTGGGCAAGGCGATCCCGTCGAAGACGGACATGCCGAGCCTCCTGGTGCAGCTCGA
>JACCYP010000100.1 GCA_013696425.1 Thermoleophilaceae bacterium | reverse complement strand
GTGTAGGTCTCGAAGCGGGCGCCGTTGTCGATGTCGAGCACGTGAACCATCTCGTGCTCGAGCATGTCCGCGGCTCCGAGGAGCTCCGGGTCGATCGTGATGGACCCCACGTAGTTCAGATCCGAGTCGGTCACCGTCGCTCGGTGGATCTTCGACTTCATCATGGTCCTGTTCATGACTTGCCTCCGATGATCGTGTTGTCGATGAGTCGTGCGCGGCCGACGCGTGCGGCCACCGCAAGTACCGCCGGCTCGTCCTCGGCCGGCCTGAAGGTCTCGATGTACTCGGGCTCGATGCCCGCCTCCGCCAGGACGGTGCGGGCGTCGGCTTCGTTCTGGGTGGCGACCGCGCGGCTCAATGCGCTCGCAAGCTCGCGCTCGCCGTTGTTCAGGTAGGCGTTGCGGGAGGACATCGCCAGCCCGTCCGCCTCGCGGACGATCGGGCAGCCGATCACCTCGACCGGGAAGTTCAGGTCGCGCGCCATCCGCCGGATCACGGCGAGCTGCTGCGCGTCCTTCTGGCCGAAGTAGGCCCGGTCGGGGCCGACCATGTTGAAGAGCTTCGCGACGACCGTGGAGACACCCTTGAAGTGGCCCGGGCGCCCGGCGCCGCAGAGCACGGTCGTGAGCGGGCCCTCGACCTCCACCGAGCTCGTGAAGTCCGGCGGGTAGACCTCCTCGAGCGGCGGCGCGAATAGCACGTCGGCGCCGGCCTCCTCGGCCAGAGCGGCGTCGCGGGCCTCGTCGCGCGGATAGCCCTCGAGGTCCTCGCCCTCGCCGAACTGCTTGGGGTTCACGAACAGCGACACGACCGTCGTGTCGTTCTCGGCCGCGGCGCGACGGATGAGCGAGAGGTGGCCCTCGTGGAGGAAGCCCATCGTGGGCACGAGGCCGACCGAGCCGTCCGGGCGGGGGGAGCGCAGCTCCGCGGCGGTGCGGACGGTTCTCACGCGAGAGCCTTGGTCCGCTCGACCATCGCGTCGAAGAGGTCGGTGAGCTCGGAGGGCAGCGCGGCGCGCTGGGCGGCCACCGTGTCCTCGTCGCCCCGGGCGACCGGCCCGGTGAGGGCGTCCGGCCCGCGGTGGCCCCAGTTCTCGACCGTGGTGCGCACCAGCGGGAGCAGATGCTCGCGGGCCACCACCCCGGCGCCGGCCTGCTCGGCCGCGGCCTGGAGGGTGACCAGGAAGTTGGAGGCGATCGAGGCTGCCGCGTGGTAGGCGGGCCGGTCGCGGTCGGCGATCTCGAAGGGCACCATGCCGAGCGCGAGGGCGAGCTCGCGGGCCACGCCGGTGTCGCCGCCTATGGCGGCGCCGATGCCCCTGAAGGCCTCCGGGCCCTCGCCGCCGGCGAATGTCTGCAGTGGATGGAGGCCGAAGCTGCCCTCGGGCAGGACGGAGATGGGGGTGGCGCCGCTCGTATGGCCGACGGTGCGGTCCGCGTACGGGGCTGCCGCCTCGGCGTACGGGGCTGCCGCCTCGGCGATCGCGGCGTCTGGAACCGCGAGCAGCACGACGGGCGCGTCGGTATCGAGCGCGATTCCGGCTGACTCGAAGGCCTGTGCGAGGGCAGAGCCCAGGCGTCCACGGCCCACTAGGGAGATCCGGTCTATTGGCGGCTGGTTCATGTGGTCCGCTCCACGGGGGGTAGCGGCCTCTCGAGAAAGGATACTAAGCCGCGATGACGGTGGCGCAGCGTCGAGAAGAGCTGATCGGAGTGCTCCGCGAGATGGAGACCGACCACGCCTGCCCGCTCGCCGAATCGCGGAACAAGCTCGTGTTCGGGGCCGGAAACGCCGACGCCGACCTGATGTTCGTGGGCGAGGCGCCGGGGGCCAACGAGGACCAGCAGGGGCTGCCGTTCGTGGGTCGCGCGGGCAAGCTGCTCGACGAGCTGCTGGTGTCGGTGGGCATCGAACGGCTGAAGGACGCGTTCACCACGAACGTCCTCAATTGCAGACCTCCCGGCAACCGCGACCCGCTCCCGAACGAGATCGAGATCTGCAAGCCGTTCCTGTTCCGCAAGATCGAGCTGATCGAGCCGAAGGTCGTCGTGACGCTCGGCAACTTCGCGACCAAGCTGCTGTCGGGGAGTCAGACCGGCATCACGAAGGTCCATGGGGTGCCCCAGACCCACACGCTCGGTCACCGGACCGTGACCCTGTTCCCGTCCTTCCATCCATCGGCCGGATTGCGAACGCCCGCGGTCGCCGAGCAGATGCGCGAGGACTTCAAGGCGCTCCCGGGTCTGCTCGGCTGACAACCTGGCGCCGGTGCCAGCTGCTCGCGCTCGAGGGTCAGTAGCTCACTCCGGTGAGCTCCTCGGAGACCTCCCACAGCCGCGCGCCGATTTCGCGGTCGTAGGCGGCAGGGATGGCCTCCACCTTCTCGGGAAAGCCGCGAAACTCGCCCAGCCCGTCCGGGCCGTAGTAGTCCCCGCCCTCGACCCCCGGCGCCGTGGCGGCGTACAGGGTCGGCAGCGCTCCCCGCTCCGCGCTCTGTGCCAGCAGCCGGTTGCTGATGGCCATCACGGCCTTCGCGGCGCCGGTCGGCCCGCTGCTCTGGAGGTTCGTGGCCGAGTAGCCCGGGTGTGCGAACACGCTGGTCACCGGCGACCCGGCGGCGCGCAGTCGGCGGTCCAGCTCGACCGCGAACACGGCGTTTGCAAGTTTCGAGCGCTGGTAGGAGCCGCGCGGGCTGTAGCCGTCCGTCTGCTGGAGGTCGTCGAAGTCGAGCGTCCCACCTTTGTGCTCGTTGCTCGAGAGCGTCACGACGCGCGCCGACTCGGAGCGCCCGAGCGCTTCGAGCATCAACCCGGTGAGCGCGAAGTGGCCGAGGTGGTTGGTGCCGAGCTGGAGCTCGAAGCCGTCGCTCGTCTTCTGTTGCGGGGTCATCATCACCCCTGCGTTGTTCACGAGCAGGTCGACCCGCCCCCCGGAGAACGCTCCGGCGAACTCGCGGACCGAGTCGAGGCTTCCGAGGTCGAGCTGCTCGACCCGCGGAGCGGAGCCGCCCGCGTGGGCCGCGATCTCCTCGGCCGCGGCCGCGCCCTTCTCGGTGCTCCGGCACGCGACCACCACCTCGGCTCCGCGGCGGGCCAGCTCGCGTGCGGTCACGAGACCGAGCCCGCTGTTGGCTCCCGTGACGATCGCGACGCGCCCGTGCTGGTCGGGGATGTCGGCCGCCGCCCACTTGCCGCTCATCGGCTGGACCAGAACTCACGTGCGAGCCCGCGGCGGCGCTGCCAGAGCTCGCCCTTCTCTGCGAACGCGGTTACTCCCTCGCCGGCGTCGGCGTCTGGCACCTGCCAGCCGCCGTTCACGGCTCCCGTGAGCCCCGCCGAGAGCATCTCGAAGCCCTGGGAGGTGTAGAGGTCGGCCTCGACGCCCTTGTTGATGATGAACTTGAGCTGGCGTACTGCCTGCTGGTTCTTCGAGAGCAGCACCTCCACGAGCGCGTCGACCTCGCCTTCCAGGCCGTCGTCAGGTACCGCCCGGTTCCACAGCCTGAGCTCGACCGCCCGGGCTGCGGGGTGAAGCGCTCCGAGCAGGTTCACCTCCTTGGTCATGCGTCGACCGATCAGCCGCGCCATCCGGGTGGTGCCGCCCCAGCCTGGGGTGATGCCCACGTCGACCTCCGGCATGCCCCAGCGCGCGCGCCGGGTGGCCACGACGAAGTCGCACGCCATCGTGATTTCGAGCCCGCCGCCGACCGCGAAGCCGTCGACCGCCGCGACCGTGACCTTGTCGAGCTCTTCCAGGGCGTTGGCCATGCCCTGGTAGAGGCGGACCCGGCGCATCACGCCGTTGGCGTCGCCCCAGGTGAACATCTCGGTGATGTCGTCCCCGGCGCAGAAGGTCTCGCCGGCGCCGTCGATCACGAGCACCTTGACCGTGGTCGAATCCTGGACCCGGTCGATGGCCCGTATGAGCTCGTCGCTGAGGGCGATCGAGAGCGCGTTGCGTTTCTCGGGCCGGTTGAGGGTTATCCGCGCGACCGGGCCCTCCTCGGCGTAGTGGAGCAGTTCGAAATCGAGTGCGGGGCTGGTGGTCTCGTGCATGCGCCAAGTAGTACCATCCGGCAACTAGTTCGCCAATGAATCCATCTGCCCCGAAAAACCAGTTGCTCCCGGAGAACCAGGTGCCGCGCCGGCCGGACGGCATCGAGTGGGCGGCCGAGGTGATCGGCGACCGCTGGCGGATCCTCGTACTGCGCGAGGCCTTCTACGGCGTGCGCCGCTACGGGGAGATGGCCCGCAACCTCGGCATCGCGCGCAACGTACTGGCGGCGCGACTGAAGGTCCTGGTGGCCGACGGGCTGCTCGAGAAACGCCGCTACCGGACCGATCCCGACTGGTACGAGTACGTCCTCACCGACGCCGGCCGCGATCTCTACGGGGCGATCGTCGCGCTGCTGCGCTGGGGCGACGTGCACATGCCCGCCGCCGGCGGCTCGCAGCTGCGGCTGCGCCACCGTGCCTGCGGGCGCCGGACCCACGCGAAGGTGGTCTGCGCCGAGTGCGGCGAGGAGCTCGACCCGCGCGATGTCGACGTGGAGCTCGACGACCGTTGAGGGTAGGCGGGCCGGTGGAGACCGAGGCGCACGCGGCCGAGTTCGCCGCGACGCTCGCGCCGGGCGACGTGGTGTTCGTGGAGGGTGAGCTCGGCGCGGGGAAGACGACCTGGGTGCGCGGCGCGGCGCGAGCGCTCGGGTTCAGGGGACCGGTGACGAGCCCAACCTTCACGATCGGCCAGGTCTATGCGGGCGGCGGCGCCGAGATCGCCCACCTCGACCTCTACCGGCTCGAGTCCGTCGATCCATGGCTCCTCGACGACTACGTCACGCCGGAGCGGATCGCCTTCGTCGAATGGCCCAAGGGCGCGCTCGAGGGCCGGCGGGTGCTGATCGAGCACGCGGGCGGCGACGCGCGCGAGATCACCACATGACCCTGATCGCCTTCGACACCTCGATGCCTACAGTCACGGCCGGCCTGGCCGGCGGCGGCTCGGCGATCAGGGAGGGCCCCGCGCAGCGCGAGCTGATGCCCGCGGTCAACGGCCTGATCGGCGAAGCCGGCCTCGGCTGGCGGGACGTGAAGGCGATCGGCGTGGGGGTGGGGCCGGGCAGCTTCACGAGTCTGCGGATCGGCGTTGCCACCGCACGTGGGCTGGCGCAGGCGTACGGCGCGGAGCTGCGGCCGCTGTCCTCGCTGTGGGCGCTCGCGCAGAACATCGACGCCGCGCGCGGCCTGGCCGTGATCGATGCGCGTCGGGGCGAGGTGTTCGCTGCCCTGTACGAAGGTGGCGAGGCGGTGTTCGGGCCCTGGGTGGGGCCTCCGGAGCAGCTCCCGGAGGCCTGTTCGGGCGCCTTGGCGGCGGGGGACGGCTCGGTACGATTCCGCGACGTTCTCGAAGGTGCCGGGGTCGAGATCCCGCCCGACGGAGACCCGGTCCATCGCATCCAGGGGCCGGCCCTCTGCGCGTTGGCGGAGAGGGCGCGCGCGGTGCCCGCCGAGGCCGTGCTGCCCGAATACCTACGAAGCCCGGACGTTGGCTAGATGGAACCGCTCGAGATCCGCAGACTCTCCTACTCCGACCTCCCGCAGGTGGTCGCGGTGGAGCGCCGCGCCTTCCCGACGCCGTGGTCGCTGGCGATGTTCGTGCTCGAGCTATCCAAGCCCTCGGGCATCTGCCTCGCCGCCGTGCAGGCCGAGCGGATCACCGGCTACATGGTCTGCTCGCGCTACGACACGGTCTGGCATCTGATGAACATCGCGGTCGATCCCGATCGCCGCCGCGAGGGGGTCGCCACCGCGCTGATCGAGAAGCTGTTCGAGACCGCTGACCGCGATGGCGAGCAGTACACGCTCGAGGTCCGTACCTCGAACACCCCCGCGATCGAGATGTACGAGCGCTTCGGCTTCCGCTCGGCCGGCGTGCGGCGCGGCTACTACCACGACAACAAGGAGGATGCCCTGATCATGTGGCGCACGGCCAGGGGCCGTCAACCGGCTTGAATCCCTCCTTGATCCTCGGAATCGAGACCAGCTGCGACGACACCTGCGCCGCGCTCGTCACGGAGCAGGGCGAGGTGCGCTCGAACGTCGTCGCCTCCCAGGGCCTGATCCACGAGAAGTACGGCGGCGTGGTGCCGGAGATCGCCTCGCGCCGCCACCTCGAGCTGCTGGATGCCGTGATGGCCGACGCGCTCGAGGGCGCGGGCGCCACGCTCGAGGACGTCGACCGCATCGCCGTGACCCGCGGCCCCGGGCTGATCGGCGCGCTGCTCGTGGGCGTGGCGGAGGCGAAGGCGCTCGCGGCGGCGCGCGGCCTCCCGCTCACCCCGGTCGACCACCTCCACGGCCACGTGGTGGCCGGCACGCTCGGGCCGGACGCGGTCGAGGCCCCCTACCTGTGCCTGGTCGCGAGCGGCGGCCACACGTTCATCGCGCGCGTCGAGGAGCCCTCCTCCTACACGGTGCTCGGCTCGACGCTCGACGACGCCGCCGGAGAGGCGTTCGACAAGGGCGCGCGGATACTCGGCCTCGGCTACCCGGGCGGCCCGGCGATCCAGAAGGCCGCCGAGAACGGCGATCCCGAGGCCTTCGATTTCCCGCGCTCCTATCCCGGCGAGCTCGACTTCTCCTTCTCCGGTCTCAAGACCTCGCTGCTCTACAAGGTCCGCGACGGCGCGGGCCCGGTGGAGGACCTCGCGGCGTCCTACCAGCGCGCGATCGTGGACGCGCTCGCCACCCGGCTCGGGCAGGCGGCGCGGCGCGAGGGCATCGATCGCCTGGCGATCGGCGGCGGCGTGGCCGCCAACGCGGAGCTGCGCGAGCGCCTCGAGGGCGCCGCGATCCCACCGTTCGAGCTGTGCACCGACAACGCCGCGATGATCGCCGGAGCGGCCCGCTTCCTGCCGGCAGTCGAGTACCCCGGCTACCTCGACCTCGACGCGAGCGCGCGCATCCATGCGTGACATCGTGCTATTCGGCAAGCCGGGCTGCCACCTCTGCGACGAGGCCCGCGCGGCCCTCGACGAGGCCGGCGTCGAGCGCCGGGAGGTCGACATCACCCTCGACCCGCGCCTCTTCCGGGAGTACGGCGAGCGCATTCCCGTCCTGTCGGTGGACGGCGAGGTCGTGCTCGAGCTGATGTGGGACGCCGAGGACCTGCGAACGCGCCTAGGTAGTCTGGAGGCGTGAACTTCCAGGAGCCCTTCCGGGGTGGCGCAGCACTCTCCGAGCGGCCGCCTGAGCGCCTCTCGCTCGGCGTCGCCGCGCGCCTCTCGCGCTACCTGCAGGTGCTGACGCAGGCGAAGAAGATGGGCAAGGAGACGATCTCCTCCCAGGAGCTCGCCGACTACACGCACGTGAACTCGACGCAGATCCGGCGCGATCTGTCCGGCTTCGGCAAGTTCGGCAAGCGCGGCGTGGGCTACAACGTCGACTCGCTGGTCTCCCAGATCCGCAAGATCCTGCGGACCGCCGGCCAGCACAACATCGCGCTCTTCGGCGCCGGCCACCTCGGCAGGGCGATCGCGAGCTCGGACATCTTCGCCGACCACG
Source organism: Thermoleophilaceae bacterium (assembly GCA_013696425.1). GTDB lineage: Bacteria > Actinomycetota > Thermoleophilia > Solirubrobacterales > Thermoleophilaceae > JACCYP01. The sequence goes on along the minus strand of JACCYP010000100.1, from coordinate 21,589 downwards.
GCTTCCGGGTCGTGGCGATCTTCGACACCGATTCGAGCAAGGTCGGCGAGGAGGTGACGGGGCAGCTCACGGTCCGCACCTACGACGACGTGCGCAAGGTGATCGAGGAGGAGGACATCGTCGTCGGCGTGCTGGCGGTGCCCACCGAGGCGGCGCAGAAGGTGGCCGACGACCTCGTCGCCGCCGGCGTGAAGATCATCTTCAACTACTCCGAGGCGCTGCTCCAGGTGCCGCCGGAGGTCACGGTGCACACGTCGAGCCCGGCCGTGGACCTGCTGTACGCGCTCTACTTCTACTTGACCTGACCGTGTCTACGATGCTGGTCTTCGCGAAGCGATAGCAGTGCTCGACATGACGAAGGCGCGGGAGGTGTTCGAGGCCTCCGAGGACTTCACCGTCGGCATCGAGGAGGAGTTCGGGATCGTCGACCCCGAGTCGCTCGAGCTGGTGCACCGCTACGAGGAGCTCAAGGATGCCGCGCAGGCCGACGAGGTGCTCCGCGACGCGATGGCCGGCGAGCTGATCTCCTCCGAGATCGAGATCCGCTCCGGCAGGGGAGCTGACTTCGCCGACGCCGTCACCTCCCAGGGCGAGGCACGCGCGCGGCTCTTCAAGCTCGCCGGCGCCCACGACCTCGGGCTGATGGCCACCGGCACCCATCCGTGGGCCACGTGGCAGGACCAGCGGATCATCGACACCGACCACTACCGGCGTGTGTCCGAGGGGCTTGGGTACGTCGCGTGGCGCAACAACACCTTCGGACTGCACGTCCACGTCGGCGTGAACGGCCCCGACCGCGCGATCGCGGTATGCGACCGGATGCGGGTGATCCTCCCCGAGCTGCTCGCAATCTCGGCGAATTCCCCGTTCCTCGACGCGCGCGACTCGGGACTGCACTCGGCCCGCACCCAGATCTTCACGAAGAGCTTTCCGCGCTGCGGGATCCCCGAGGCGTTCGGCAGCTGGGATGCCTACGCCGAGTACGTCGAGTGCCTCGTGAAGGTGAACTCGATCGTCGAGCAGACGCAGCTGTGGTGGTCGATCCGCCCTCACCACGCCTTCGGCACGGTCGAGGTGCGCATCTGCGACGCGCAGTCCTCGGGTGACGAGTCGACGGCGCTCGCGGGCCTGATCACGGCCTGCGTGGCACAGTCGGCGCTCGACTGGGACGACGGCGCGCTTCCCGAGCCGCCGGCCGGGCGGCTGATCGAGGAGAACTTCTGGCGCGCGATCCGCTTCGGCCTCGAGGGCAAGCTGATCGACCTCGAGCGGGGCGAGGAGTTCCCCGCGGCATCGCTGCATGACCGGCTGCTGGCGTGGACCGGCCCTGCACGCGCCGCGATGGGCGGCTTCGAGCCCTCGTTCCCGGAGCGCAACGGCGCCCAGCGCCAGCGCGGCCGCGACCTCGTCGAGGCCTTCCGCGACGAGTACCACCTGACACGCCGTACCTACGCACCCGAGGAGGTCACGACTTGAACGAGCCCCAACCGCCCATGCCCACCGTGCCTGAACTGCTCTTCAGCGCCGCAGCGAGCCTCGTCCAGCTCGGCGGCAAGGCGCTCGCCGAGGATGGCGATGCCGACAACGGGCGCAAGGCGATCGAGGGCATCCGCGCCCTGGTTCCGCTGCTCGCCGAGGAGGAGCAGAAGGCGCTCCAGGAGCCGCTTACCCAGCTTCAGATGCTCTGGGTGAAGGCCACCAAGGCCGAGCCCGACCCCGATCCCGAGGCGGACCAGAAGGCCCGGGATGCCCAGCAGCGGGCCCGGGACGAGGAGGAGCGGGCGAAGGCGCGGGCGAAGATTTGGACCCCCGGCTCATAGTGGTTCTCCGATGATCGGGATCTTCGGCGGGTCGGGGTTCTACGAGCTGCTCGACGAGGTCGAGGAGATCGCGCTGGACACGCCGTACGGACCGCCCTCCGCGCGTATCCGCAAGGGCGAGATCGCCGGGGCGGAGGTGCTGTTCATGCCGCGCCACGGCGACGACCACGCCCTCCCGCCGCACCGGATCAACTACCGCGCGAACCTCTGGGCCATGAAGGAGGCCGGCGCCCGCCGCATCATCGGGCCGAGCGCCTGCGGCGGCCTGCAGCCGAAGGTGGCGCCGGGCACATTCGTGATCTGCGACCAGTTCGTGGACCGCACCCGCGGCCGCGAGGACACCTTCTACGACGGGCCCCAGACGACCCACGTGTCCGCGGCGGACCCCTACTGCGCCGACCTGCGCAAGACGCTCCTCGAAGGGGCGCGCGAGCTCGACATCCCGGCGGTGGATGGGGGAACCGTGGTGGTCATCCAGGGGCCGCGGTTCTCGACGCGGGCGGAATCGCGCTGGTTCTCGGCCGCCGGCTGGGACGTGGTGAACATGACCCAGTACCCCGAGGCGTGGCTCGCCCGCGAGCTCGAGCTCTGCTACGCCACGGTGTGCCTGGTGACCGACTACGACGTGGGGCTCGAGGGCATGCCGGACGTGCCCCCGGTGTCGGCCGAGGCGGCGTTCCGCGTGTTTTCGGAGAACCTGGGTAAACTGCGCGCCCTTCTGTACCGGGTGGTGCCGAGAGTCGGCCCCCAGCCGGACGACACGTGCGCCTCGGCGCTGTCAAGCGCCATCGTTCACTGACGCACCCCAAATCACTTCCGGAGGACTGACTTCCCTTGACTGAATTCCTGACCGACTTCGGCATCCTGATTGCGCTTGCGTGCGCGGGTGCCTCCCTCGTATACGGCATCACCACCTCGCGCTGGCTCCTGGCCAAGTCGCCGGGCAACGACCAGATGCAGGAGATCTCGGGCGCCGTGCAGGAGGGCGCCCAGGCCTACCTGAACCGCCAGTACACGATCATCTCCGGCGTAGCCGTGGTGCTTGCGATCGCCCTGGCGATCGCGCTCGACGTGCGCACCGCCGTCGGCTTCATCATCGGCGGAGTCTTCTCGGGCGCGGCCGGCTACATCGGCATGAACGTGTCGGTGCGCGCAAACGCCCGCGTCGCGGAATCCGCGCGCGGCGGCGTCGCACACGCCTTGGAGGTCGCCTTCAAGGGCGGCGCCATCACCGGCATGCTCGTAGCGGGTCTCGCACTGCTGGGCGTCGCCGGCTACTACGGCCTGCTGCTGCTCCTCGACGTGAGCGAGAAGGACGCGATCGACGCCCTCATCGGCCTCGGCTTCGGCGGCTCGCTGATCTCGGTGTTCGCCCGGCTTGGCGGCGGCATCTTCACGAAGGCCGCCGACGTCGGCGCGGACCTCGTGGGCAAGATCGAGGCCGGCATCCCCGAGGACGACCCGCGCAACCCGGCGGTGATCGCAGACAACGTGGGCGACAACGTCGGCGACTGCGCCGGCATGGCCGCGGACCTCTTCGAGACCTACGCGGTCACCGCGGTGGCCGTGATGCTCCTCGGCGTGCTCACCTTCGACCAGATCGGCGAGGTGGCCGTGTACCCGCTGGTGATCGGCGGCGTGTCGCTGCTCGCCTCGATCGTCGGCACCTTTGCCGTGCGCAGCGCGACCGGCAACGTGGAGCGTGCGCTGTATCAGGGCCTGATCGTCTCGGGCGTCCTGGCGGCGATCCTGTTCCTCCCGGTCACGCTCGGCCTGATGGACGACCTCGGCTTCAAGGAGGGCGCGTCCGGATTCCTGACAGGTGGCGGCGGCGCCGCCCCGAGTGGGGTGGACTTCTGGCTCTGCACGCTGGTCGGCATCGGCATCACAGCCGGCCTGTTCGTGATCACCGACTACTACACCTCCACCCGCTTCCGCCCGGTGCGGACCACGGCGGAGGCCTCCCAGACCGGTCACGCGACCAACATCATCTCGGGCCTCGCGCAGGGCTTCCAGTCCACCGCGGCGCCCGCGATCCTGTTGGCGCTCGGCATCCTCGCGGCGAACGAGCTGGCCGGCATCTACGGCATCGGCGTCGCCGTGATGGCACAGCTCTCGCTCACCGGCCTGATCGTGGCCCTCGACGCATTCGGCCCGATCACCGACAACGCCGGCGGCATCGCCGAGATGGCGGAGCTGCCCGAGGACGTGCGCAACGTGACCGATCCGCTCGACGCGGTCGGCAACACCACGAAGGCCGTCACCAAGGGCTACGCGATCGGCTCGGCCGTGCTCGCGGCGCTCGTGCTCTTCGCGGCCTTCCAGGACGAGTTGCGCGAGGAGGCGGGCAAGGAGTTCCTCTTCTCGATCAACGATCCGAAGGTGCTCATCGGCCTGCTGATCGGCGGCATGATGGTCTACCTGTTCTCCGCCCTCGCGATCGAGGCCGTCGGCCGCGCCGCAGGGCAGGTGGTGGACGAGGTCCGGCTCCAGTTCAAGGAGAAGCCGGGCATCATGGACGGCACCGAGAAGCCCGACTACGCGCGGTGCGTGGGACTCGTGACCACCGCGGCTCAGAAGGAGATGATCGTCCCGGCGCTCATCCCGATCCTCATACCCGTGATCGTCGGGCTGCTCTCGACAGAGGCGCTCGGCGGGCTGCTCATCGGTGTCATCGTCGTCGGCTTCTTCGCCGCCGTATCGATGACCTCGGGCGGCGGAGCGTGGGACAACGCGAAGAAGCTGATCGAGGACGGCGAGTACGGCGGGAAGGGCTCCGAGGCCCACGCCGCATCGATCACCGGCGACACCGTCGGCGATCCCTACAAGGACACCGCCGGCCCGGCGATCAACCCCATGATCAAGGTGGCGAACATCGTCGCCCTGCTCATGGTGCCGTTCCTGGCGTAGCCCTGCGGCAGGGGGTGTTCGTACTTAGGTCGGATAGTTCGACCTAACCTCGAACACCCCCGCCCTCCAGGTTCTGCTCGGCCGTGGCGGCGAGGCCCTCGGCGAAGCCGGGTAGCGGGTCCGGGAGCAGGGGGCCCGCGGCGAGCACGGATTCGTAGAGGTACTCGCGCGACTCGCGCACCAGGCGGCGGGCGCGGCCGGCGTCCTCGTTCACCAGCACGCCGTTGCGCTTGACCCGCACGCCCGCCACGAGCACGTCGCGTACGTCGGTTGCGCTCGCCTGCTGGACCACGGCGCCTGCGGGGTCGCCGAGCGGCGTGAGGCCCATGCGCTCCCCGCCGATCACGATCAGGTCGGCCTGCTTGCCGGGGCTGAGCGAACCGATCGAGCCCTCCATGCCGAGCGCCTCGGCACCGCCGAGGGTGGCCCAGCGAATGGCGTCGCGCACCCCGAGCCCGATCGTGTCCGGGCCGACGCCGGTCTCTGCGATCACGGCATCGTTGTCACGCGAGCGCGCCCACTGGAGGCCGATCCGCATCTGGGCGAACATGTCGCCGGAGTTGCCGGAGACGATGTCGCACCCGAGCGAGGGCACGCGATCACGCTCGAGCCAGCGGCGCAGCACCGGCGCGCCCATGCCCATCTGCAGCTCGGTCTCGGGCGTGCAGGAGACGCCGGCGCCCGCCAGGGCGAGCATGTCGAGCTCGGCATCGGTGAGCGCATTGCAGTGCACGTGGACCTGGGAGGGACCGAGCAGCCCGTGGTGCTCCATCTCGCGCACACCCATGCACATCTGCGAGCCCCAGACGCAGCCGGTGTGGGCGGTGAGGAGCGCGTCGAGCTCCGTGGCCGACTCGATCTCCGCCCGGGTGAGATCCCAGGGCAGCAGGCCGGTCTCGGTTAGGGCGACGCCCATCGACAGCAGCGGCCCGAGCTCCCCCGAGCCGGCGATCCGGCGGGCGTCGGCTATGCGGTCGAGGTGGTCGGCGAAGGCCGGCTCGGGCCCGCTGGTCGGGTAGTAGCCATAGGCCCACACCCCGCGGATGCCGGCGCCGCGCAGCCCCTCGATGGCGGCGTCGGCGTGCGCCGGGGAGTTCACGCAGTGGGAGAAGTCGAGGATCGAGGTCACGCCCGCGTCGAGCGCCTCGAGCGCGCCCGCGAGGTTGCCGGCCAGCACGTCCTCGGGGCGGTAGCGGGGCGAGAAGGTCTGGCGCACGCCGCGGAAGTACTCCGTGAGCGACCAGTCCGAGCAGAGCCCGCGCAGCGCCGTCTGCCAGGTGTGGCGATGGGTGTCGACGAAGCCCGGCATCACGACGCAGCCCGACGCGTCGAGCCGGTCGGCGTCGCCGGCGTCGATCCCCGTACCCACCGCCGTGATGGCGCCGTCCTCCACGAGCACGTCGCCACCGGCGATCTCGCCGACCCCGGCGTCGCCCGAGAGCACGTGCCCGCCGGCGACGAGCAGGCGAGCGCTCAAGGCACCATCCCCACTACGCGCGCCGGAGCGCCCGAGGCGCCCTTGATGCGCAGCGGGAAGCACGCAACCGTGAATCCGGTCTGGGGCAGCGACCCGAGGTTCACGAGCCGCTCGATCTGCGAGTAGGGCAGGTCGGCCTGATGGGCCTCCCAGAACACGCCCGGATTGCCGCTGGCGAGCGCCCGCTCGGCCTGGATGTGCAGCGGTGCGTCCCAGCCCCAGGCATCCACGCCCATCACGCGCACACCGCGTTCGAAGAGCCAGTGCGTGGCCTCCGCGGTCACGCCCGGGCCGCGGGCGATGTAGTCGAGCTGGGCGGCGAACTCGTCGCGCCCGGTGTGCACCAGCACGATGTGCAGCGGCTCGAGCTCGTGCCCGATCCGCTCGAGCTCGGCCTCCACCTCGGCGGCCGTCACCGCGTCGCCGTCGGCCTTGTGGGTCATGTCGAGCACCACGCCCGGGTTGTGGAACCACTCGAGCGGGAGCTCGTCGATCTTCTGGGCGGGCTCGCCCTGGATCTGCGAGTTGTAATGCCACGGAGCGTCCACGTGGGTGGTCGAGTGGGTGCCGAGCTTCGTGAACTCCTCGTTGGTCCAGCCCTCGCCGTCGCGCAGCAGATCGGCGGGCACCCCGAACATCGCCTCGATCTGCGCGGCGCCCTCCGCGTGGGTCGAGTACGACAGGTCGGTCCGCAGCGGTTCGATCAGATCCGGGGGGCTCGGCTCGATCGGCCCCGATAGGTCCACGTAGCGCACGACACTCCTCTCCTCGCCGGTGAAGCCGCCACTCTAAGGACCGGCCCTAAGCTTTCCGCCTCCCCGATGGCCGAACGCAGACCGAAGAACCAGGGACTCGAGCGCGTGCTGGGCACCGGCGCGCTGTTCTCGACCGCCTACGGGAACGTGGGCAGCTCGATCTACTACGCCCTCGGGCTGGTGGCGGTCTTCGCGCTCGGGATGACGCCGGTCGTCTTCCTGATCGCCGGCGTGATCTTCCTCTGCACCGCCGCGACCTACACCGAGGCGACGACCATGTACCCGGAGGCCGGTGGCTCCTCGTCGTTCGCCCGGCGTGCCTTCAACGAGTTCTGGTCCTTCTTCGCGGCGTGGGGCCAGATGCTCAACTACATCATCACCGTCGCCATCTCGGCGTTCTTCGTGCCGCACTACCTCGGGGTCTTCTGGGAGCCGCTGTCGCGCTCGCCGGGCGACATCATCGCCGGCGTGGCGGTGGTCGGGGCGGTGTCCGCGCTGAACGTGGTTGGGGTCAAGGAGTCGGCGGGGCTGAACGTCTTCCTCGCGCTGGCGGACTTCGCGACGCAGCTCATCCTCGTGGTCGTCGGGATCGTGCTCGTCCTCGATCCCCAGACGCTGGTGAACAACGTCGACTTCGGCACCTCGCCGACCGTTTCGGACTTCCTCATCGCGATCCCGGTGGGCATGGTCGCCTACACGGGCATCGAAACCATCTCGAACATGGCCGAGGAGGCCCGGGACGTCGGGACCACGATCCCGCGCGGGATGGCGGGTGTGGTGACGGCCGTGATCGCGATCTACGCCTTCCTGCCCTCGGTCGCTCTCTCCGCGATGCCGGTGAAGGACGGCGTCACGGCCCTCGCGCTGTCGAAAGAGGAGGGCGGCTTTGCGGACGATCCGATCCTCGGGGTGGTCGAGAACATGGACCTCGGCGCCATGCAGGGCCCCGCGGAGATCTACGTGGGCATCCTCGCGGCCACGATCCTGTTCATCGCCACCAACGCCGGCCTGATCGGCGTTTCGCGGCTGACCTACTCGATGGGCCAGCACCGCCAGCTGCCGGACGGGCTGCGGCGCCTGCATCCCCGCTTCCGCACGCCCTACATCGCGATCGTGGTATTCGGACTGATCGCCTGCCTGACGATCCTCCCGGGGCAGGCCGATTTCCTCGGGACGATCTATGCGTTCGGCGCGATGCTCTCCTTCACCATCGCCCACCTCGCGGTGATCGCTCTGAGGGTCAAGCAGCCCGACAAGGAGCGGCCCTGGCGCGGGCCGGGGAGGCTCCGCATCCGCGGGAAGGACCTCCCGCTGTTCGCGATCCTGGGCGGCCTCGGCACCGGCACCGCCTGGGTGGTGGTCACCGTTCTCAACTTCGAGACCCTCGTCGCGGGCACGGCATGGATGGTGATCGGCATCACGAGCTACGTGCTCTACCGGCGCCGCCAGGGCCTTTCGCTCACCACGACCACGAAGGTCCAGATGCCGAAGCCGATCGTCGAGCACGAGGTGGAGTACGAGTCCGTGCTCGTTGCCTTCGAGGACGGGGACTACTCGGTCGAGGCGGTTCAGACCGCGGCACGGCTCGCCGCCCGGCGCCGGCGCGGCATCCACGTCCTCGTGACGATCACCGTCCCGCAGAACACGCCGATCTCCGCACCGCTGCCGGAGCCCGAGCGGATAGCCCAGCAGACGATCGACTCCGCGCGCGTGCTGGGCGGGCGGCGGGTGACCGGGCACTACGAGCCGGTGCGCGCGGGGGAGGCGGGGCGCCGGATCGTGGAGGAGGCCGAGGAGATCCGCGCCCGGGCGATCGTGATGACCCTGCCGAGCCGCCGCGGGGCGGGCTCTCTGCTCGGGCGCACGCTCGAGTACGTGCTCGCCAAGCGCCCCGCGCGGGTGATCGTCACCTCGGCGGCCCCGAAGGGCAAGCAGGAGGCCGCCTGATGAACCGGGCCTACAGCGCCGGCACGCAGCTCATGTCGGTGGTGATCGCCTGTCTCGGCGTGGCGATGGTCGTAATGGCGCTCGCGCGCGGTGGCGGGCCCACCGCGCTCGGCGTGGTCCTCGGAGTGCTCTTCGCGTGCCTTGGTGCGGCACGCCTCTACATGGCGCGCCGATGACGCCCTCGAGGCGACAGGTGCCGCCGGTCCCCGAGCGCCTGCGGATGCGCCTGAACTACTCGCGCGGCGTGGGGGCGCCGGCGCTGTTTGCGATCGCCGTCCTGTCGGTCGGGTCGTCCCTCTACTTCGTGCTGGGCCTGGTGGCAAAGGACGCGCTCGGGCTCACACCGCTCGCATTCCTGCTGGCGGGCGGGTTCTTCGTGGTCACGACGATGACCTACATCGAGGCAAGCTCGCTGCATCCGGAGCGGGGCGGGTCCTCGACCTTCGCGCGGTATGCGTTCAACGAGCTGTGGAGCTTCATCGCGGGCTGGGCGATCCTCCTCGACTACCTGATCGTGCTGGCGATCGGGGCGTTCTCGATCTCGCACTACCTGTCCGCGTTCTGGGGGGAGGCCGGGGGCACCGGCATCGAGATCGCCGTTGCCGGCGCCGCGCTCGCGTTCGTCGCCGTCTCCAACATCCGCGGCCTGAGCGGCGACCGGCTCGGCCTGCTCCTACGCCTCGGCCTGGTGAACATGGTGCTGCTCGCGCTCGTGATCGTGCTCGGGCTCTTCGAGGAGTTCGACCCGGGAGCCATCACCGGCTCGATCGATCTCGGCAGCGCCCCCTCGGTCGACGACCTCCTCTACGCCGTCGTCCTGGCGTCGGTCGCGCTCACCGGCATCGAGGCGGCCTCCGGCCTCGCGGGCGAGATCCGCGTGGGGCGCCGGGGGCTCAAGCGCGTCGTGTTCGCGGGTGCGATCACGGTGCTTGCCCTGTTCGTCGGGATGTCCGTGGTGGCGCTGATGGCCCTGCCCGTCGAGGGCGCCACCACGCCGCTCGGCGATCGCTGGGTCGAGGCGCCGGTGCTCGGCGTGGTGTCCGAGTACGACCCCGGGTGGTTGAGGGACATGCTGCGGTATGCCGTCGGCGCGATAGGCGCGTTCGTGCTGCTCGAGGCGTCGAACTCGAACATGCTCGGCATCTCGCGGCTGAGCTACTCGCTCGCCACGAACCGCCAGATCCCGAGCCTCATAGGGCGCCTCTACCGCCGCCGCGGCACCCCGTACATCGCGATCTCGATCGCGGCGTTGCTCGCGTTCGCCCTGGTGATCCCCGCGGACCTCGACTTCATGGCGGGGATCTTCGCCTTCGGGGCGATGCTCGCGCTCACGATCGCGCACGTCGCCGTGATCGTCCTGCGCTTCCGCGAGCCGGACCTGCCGCGGGCCTACTTCATCCCGCTGAATGTCAAGGTGCGCGGGGTGCCGGTGCCGGTGCCGGCCGCGGTCGGCGCCATCGGCTCGGGTGCCGGGCTCGTGTTCACGATCCTCTTCAGCGAGGCGGCGCGCTGGACCGGCCTCGGCTGGATGGCCTTCGGCCTCGCGCTCTACGTGATTTACCGCCGCGCCAGCGGCAAGCCACTGGCGCGGCGGTTCACGATCCCGGCGACGGCGCTCGAGGAGGCCACACCGGTGGAGTACGGCTCGATCCTCGTCCCGGTCTTCGGCACCGGGATCGACGACGACATCGTCGGCACCGCCGGCAGGCTCGCTGCCGAGGAGTCCCAGGCGGGGGAGGGCGGCCCGATGATCGAGGCGCTCTACGTGCTCGAGATGCCACTCGCACTGCCGCTGGATGCGCGGGTGGACGACGAGCGGGTGACCGTGGCGCGCAACGCGCTGAGCCGGGCGAAGGAGGTCGGGGAGGAATACGAGGGCGTCGAGGTGGCAGGGGCAATGGTGCGCGGGCGCTCCATCGGCGCCACCATCGTGGAGGAGGCCCGTAGGCGCGGGGTGGAGGCGATCGTGCTGGCCGCGGAGCCGCCCACGAAGGTCCGTGGCGGCGCCCGCCTGGGCGGTCGCGCGGGGGTGCGTGAGCGCTCGATTGACTCGGTGACCGAGTACGTGATCGAGAAGGCCCACTGCCAGGTGATCCTCACCGCGGCACCCGCGGGTGAGGAGGGCGAGCGCGAGGGCGTCGCGCCTTAGCGAAGTCCCAACGTCCTCAGGAGTAGTCTTCCGCTCGCTTTGTTCGTTCTCATCGTCGGATGCGGGCGCGTGGGTTCCTCCATCGCCAAGACCATGCTCACCGAGGGCCACGAGGTGTCCGTCCTCGACGAGGATCCGGAGGCCATCGCGCTCCTCGAGCGCGGCACGGACGTGTCCTGGGAGGACCAGGGAGGATCATTCACCGTCGGCACCGCTCTCGAGGTCGATGCGCTGATCGAGGCGGGCATCGAGCGCTCCGACGCGTTCGTCGCCTCGACCGACGGCGACAACACGAACCTCGTGATCGCCCAGGTCGCCCAGCGCCGCTACGAAATCCCGCAGGTGGTCGTCCGCGTGCTCGACCCCGCCCGCGCCAAGTGGTACCAGGAGCAGGGCCTGCAGACGGTCTGTCCCACGAAGATCGCCATCGAGATGCTTGAGACGGCCGTCCTCGGAGGCACCTCCTAGCCGTGTACATCCTGATCGTCGGTGCAGGGAAGGTCGGCTGGAACCTCGCCCGCGAGCTCATCAGCCGCGACAGCGAGGTGACGCTCGTCGAGTCCGACCAGCGCCGCTACGCCGCGGTCGAGGAGGAGCTCGAGCACGGTGTGCAGTACGGCGACGGCTCGGAGCTGTGGGTGCTCGAGCGCGCCGGCATCGAGCGCGCCGACATGGTGATCGCCGTGACCGGGGACGACGAGGACAATCTCCTCATCTGCCAGGTGGCGCGCGAGAAGTACGGCGTCGACCGGGTGATCGCGCGCTGCAACAACCCACGCAACCTCCAGCACTTCGGGCTCCTGGACATCAAGCCCGCGATCTCCGCCACGGATCTGATCCTGCGCCTGATCGAGCACGAGGTGCCGAAGTACGGCCCGCTCCATCTGCTCGACCTGCCGCAGGAGCGCCTCGAGATCATCGAGCTCGAGGTGGGGGAGGGCTCTCCCGCCGCAGGCAGCCAGGTGAAGGAGCTCGGCCTGCCCGACGGCTCGCTCGTGATCTCGATCCTGCGCGACGGCACCGGCTTCGTGCCGCTCGCCGATTCCGTGATCGAGTCGGGAGACGACGTGCTGCTCGTGCTCGACACCGGGCTCGAGGACAAGGTCACCGCCCGCTTCGCCCCCAACGGCGGCGACCCGGCCGCCGGGTCCTAGCTTGCCCGACCGCTCCGTTGACTTCCTGCTGATCGGCGGGGGCATCGCCGCCGCCAACTGCGCGCGCTGGCTGCGCGAGGAGGGGGCCGAGGGTTCGATCCTGCTGGTCGGGCGCGAGCCCGACGCGCCGTATGAGCGTCCGCCGCTGTCGAAGGACTACCTGCGTGGAGAGGCGAGCCGCGAGGACGCGCTCTTCCGCGAGGAGGGATGGTGGGGCGAGCAGGACATCGAGCTGCTCACCCGCACGAGCGTGATGAAGCTCGACGCCGGCGAGCGGGTGGCGAAGCTATCCACGAAGGAGGAGATCGGCTTCGGCAAGGCGCTGATCGCCACCGGCGCGAACGTCCGCCGCCTGCGCGGCGACGGGACGGACCTCGACGGCATCCATTACCTGAGGGCGTTCGGCAACTCCGACGCCATCCGCGCCGACGCGGCGGACGCGAAGCGCGCCGTGCTGATCGGGGGCTCCTACATCGGCTGCGAGGTCGCGGCCTCGCTCACCGAGCAGGGTGTGGAGTGCACGATCCTCATGCAGGAGGAGGTGCCGCTCGAGCGCAGCTTCGGGCCCGAGGTGGCGCGCTTCTTCGAGGGCGTGCTGGTGGACCACGGCGTGTCGCTGGTGGCCGGCGACGAGTTCGAGCGCTTCGAGGGCTCGGGCGAACGCGTGGAGAAGGTCGTGACCGCCGGCGGTAGGGAGCTCGCCGCCGACATGGTGGTGGTGGGCGTGGGGGTGATGCCCGACGTGATGCTCGCCAAGGGCGCCGGGCTCGACCTCGGCGAGGCCGGCGGCGTGAAGTGCTCCTCGAAGCTCGAGACGTCGGTGGAGGGCATCTACGCCGCCGGGGACATGTGCGAGTGGGACTCGGTGATCCATGGTCGCGACATCCGGCTCGAACACTGGGACGTGGCCTTCAGCCACGGCAAGACGGCGGCGCTGAACATGCTCGGTCGCGAGGTGGACCACGACGTGGTGCCCTACTTCTTCTCCGACCTCGCCGACTGGGCGTCGATGGAATACGTCGGCCCGGGTACGGGTGAGGCCGTGGTGCGCGGATCGATGCAGAACGGTGAGTTCACCGCGTTCTACGTCGACGGCGGAAAGGTGCGCGCGGCGCTCACCGTCGGGCGCTCGGAGGACCTCGACCACGCGCGGCGCTTCATTGCGGATGACGTGGATGCGCGCCGCGAGCACCTCGAAGACCTCGACAAAGAACTCGGAGACATTTCTTGAGCCTCGAACCCCACGGGCCGGCTGCCGCAGGCGACGTTACGCTCGGCGACATGACCGTGCACCGCCTTGGATACGGAGCGATGCGGATCGTGGGGGAGGGCGTGATCGGTGAGCCCGAGGACCCGCAGGGCGCGCGCAGCGTGCTGCGCCGCGCGGCCGAGCTCGGCGTGAACTTCATCGACACAGCCGACTCCTACGGGCCGGAGGTGAGCGAGCGGCTCATCCACGAGGCGCTGCATCCATACGCCGACGGCCTCGTGATCGCGACGAAGGGCGGCTTCGAGCGGCCGGGCCCCGGCCAGTGGGAGCCCAACGGGCGGCCCGAGCACCTGCGCGAGGCGTGTGAGGCGTCGCTGAAGCGCCTCGGTCTCGACACGATCGATCTCTACCAGCTGCACGTGCCCGACTCGAAGGTGCCCTACGAGGAGTCGATCGGCGCCCTGCGCGACTTGCAGCAGGAGGGCAAGGTCCGCCACGTCGGCGTGTCGAACGTCGACGAGGAGCAGCTGGCCCGCGCGCGGGCGATCGTGGACGTCGTGTCCGTGCAGAACCGCTACTCGATGAGCGATCGCGACACCGAGCCGGTGCTGCGAGTGTGCGAGCGCGACGAGCTCGGCTTCATCCCCTGGTTCCCGTTGGCGCGGGGCAAGCTGGCCGAGCCGGGCGGCCCGGTGGACCGGGTTGCGGAGGAGCACGGCGCGTCGCCCTCGCAGGTGGCGCTCGCCTGGCTGCTGCGCCGCTCGCCGGTGACGATGCCGATTCCCGGCACGTCGAAGGTGGAGCACCTCGAGGAGAACCTGAAGTCCTCCGAGGTGAACCTCACCGACGAGGACATGGCGGCGCTCGACGCGTAAGTAACCGCGGCCGGGCCGCTTTCACCTCCGCAACCCGATCCGGAGGTGGTTTCCAGGTGCCCTATGTCTCCTGCTCCCATTGCGCCGCCCGCGTGTACATCTCGCCGGGCCCCAAGTCCGAGGACTGTCCCGTCTGCGCCCACAAGCTGCCCGCCCGCGGCTGATCGACCAGCGCCCGCTGTTGCCGGTCAGGCGACCCGAGCCCGCCCGTAGTTCGTAGCTATCCTTCCGGGCCGCGCTGGCGGGTCGTCTAATGGCAAGACTCTGGCTTCTGGTGCCAGCAATTGGGGTTCGAGTCCCTGCCCGCCAATCCCATAGGTATGGCCTATAAGTCGCCCTGTGGTCCCTCCGGCCTGGATACGAACATGTGTTCGTGCCATCGAAATACGATTGGGTTCAGATCCGCGCCTTCTACCAACGAGGCGCCACGCTCCTGGAATGCAAAGCACAGTTCGGCATCTCGAACGGAGCGTGGAGCCGCGCGGTTGAGCGTGGCGACATCATCGTGCGGGACCCGCGCGTGGTCAGGGCAGGCCGGCGAAGGCAGGAAGTGGCGGCACTGCTCGAGGAGGGGTTGAGCCAAGCGGCGGTCGCCGTGCGGCTCGGCATCTCGAAACCGACCGTCTCCTATCACGCGAGGCGCCTCGGTCGGCCGGTCAAGCATGCATGCGCGCGTCGCTATGACTGGACGGAGATCCAGGCGGCCTACGACTCCGGATTGTCGGTGGCGAAGTGCCAGGAGCGTTTCGGTTTCTCGAACGCGGCTTGGAACGGCGCCGTCAAGCGCGGTGCGGTGATCCCCAGGCCCCAGGCGACACCGATCGACGACCTGCTCGTGGCGGGGCGTGCGCGTGGCCGCGGGCACATCAAGTCGCGCTTGATCCGGTCGGGGCTGAAGCAGGCGCGCTGCGAAGGTTGCGGCCTCGAAGAGTGGCGCGGCAAACCACTCGGCCTCGAGCTCCACCACCGCAACGGAGACAACGACGACAACCGGCTCGGGAACCTCGAGATCCTGTGCCCGAACTGCCACGCCCAGACAGACAACTGGGGCGGCCGGGGGCGAAGGGTCAAGGCGGCGTGAGTGCCTCTTCGATGGCATCGAGGGCGCGCCCGTTCTCGCCCGGC
Source organism: Thermoleophilaceae bacterium (assembly GCA_013696425.1). Taxonomy (GTDB): domain Bacteria; phylum Actinomycetota; class Thermoleophilia; order Solirubrobacterales; family Thermoleophilaceae; genus JACCYP01. The sequence goes on along the minus strand of JACCYP010000100.1, from coordinate 6,167 downwards.
TCGACCGCGACGCTCAGCTCTCCCGCCTCGCGGTCCCATGCGATCGCGAAGAACGGGCAGCACTCGCGCTCGATGGCCACGAGATCGTCCACCACGCCGAGATCGCGCGAGGTGTCGAAACGCACCTCGACCCTCGTCGGGGCACGCTCGAGCGACACCACCGCCCGCGCCGCGCCCGCGTAGCGCTCGCCCTGGCTCCGCGCTCCCGCGGCGTCGAGCGAGCAGGCGTCCGGGAGGGCTCGTTCGGCCACTAGGCCGCCTGCTCCGCCCAGTCGCGGTAGAGCCGCGCGTAGTGGCCGCCGGCCGCGATCAGCTCGTCGTGGGTGCCCTGCTCGGCGATCGTGCCGCTCTCGAGCACGACGATGCGGCCCGCTCCGCGGATGGTCGAGAGGCGGTGGGCGATCACGATCGCCGTGCGTCCGGCGAGCAAACGGCGCAGGCCGTTCTCGATCTGGCCCTCGGTGCGCACGTCCACGTTCGACGTGGCCTCGTCGAGGATCAGGATGCCCGGGTCGGCGGCCGCCGCGCGCGCGAAGGCCACCATCTGCCGCTGGCCGGCGGAGAGGTGTCCGCCGCGCTCGCCGACCTCTGTGTCGTAGCCGTCGGGCAACGCCTCGATGAACTCGTGCGCGCCCACCGCGCGCGCCGCCGCCTCGATCTCCTCGATCGACGCATCGCGGCGGCCGAAGCCGATGTTCTCGCAGACGGAGCCGGAGAACAGGAAGCCCTCCTGCGGCACGATCCCTAGCTGCGAGCGCAGCGACTTCTCCGTGACCTCGCGCAGATCGTGGCCGTCGATGGTCACGCGCCCGCCGACCGGGTCGTAGAAGCGCGCCACGAGCTTCGCGAACGTCGACTTGCCGGCGCCGGTGGGCCCGACCAGCGCCACCGTCTGCCCAGGCGGGATCGTGAGATCGACGTCGTGCAGCGCCAGGTCGCCGTCGGGCCCCGCATAGCCGAACGAGACGCCCTCGAACCGGATCTCGCCCCGCACCGGCGGCAGCTCCGCCGCGCCCGGGGCATCCGCGAGATCGGGTTCCTCATCGAGCAGCTCGAAGATCTTGTCGAGCGCCGCCATTCCCGCCTGATAGGTGGTGAACAGCTGTGAGAGCGACTGGATCGGGTCGAAGAACGAGTTCAGGTAGAAGACGAACGAGGCGAGCACGCCGATCGTGATTCCGCCCCCGTCGGTGACCTGCGAGCCGCCGTAGATCAGGATCGCGACGGTGGCGACGGCCGAGAGCAGCTCCACCGCCGGGAAGTAGGCGGCGTTCAGGTTTACCGTGGTCATGTTGGCCCCGCGGTTCTCCTCGTTCAGCTCCCGCATCGCCACCTGATGGCGCTTCTCCTGCCCGAACGCGCGCACGATCCGAACGCCCGAGAGCGTCTCCTGCAGATACGCCGTGATCGAAGCGATCTTCTCGCGCGTGAGCCGGTAGGCGCCGGCCGAGGCGATCCGGAAGATCACGCTGCCGATCAGGAGCACCGGGAAGGTCATGAAGGTGATGAGCGCGAGCCCCGGGTCGAGCGCCACGAGGATGGCCGCCGTGCCGAGCAGCGTGAGCGAGGAGGAGAAGAGCGTGAAGATGCCGTCGGTCACGAGCTGGTCGAGCGCTTGGACGTCGTTGGTCATCCGCGAGATCAGCACGCCTGTCTTGTTGCGCCCGTAGAAGCCGATCGAGAGCTTCTGCAGGTGCTCGAAGATCCGCACGCGCAGGTCCTGAAGCGCGCGCTGGCCGACCCAGTTCACGAGGTAGGTCTCGAGGTAGGTGGCGCCCCAGTTGATGAGCGCCGCTGCGATGAACACGATCAGGAGGACCGTGAGCCCGCTCTTGTCGCCCGAGGAGATCTCGTCCACGGCGCGGCCCGCGAGGTAGGGCGGCACGAGCGCCGCCGCCGTGGCGATCAGCAGCATCACCATCATCACCGCCACCCGCCCGCGGTAGGGGCGCAGCAGCACGATCAGGCCGCGCAGCTTGCGCCCGCGCCCGTCGGTGCTTCGGGGAGCCCTCACAGACCCGCCACCTCCGCCTCCTCGTCCTTGCGCGTGAGGAACACCTGGTCGGGCAGCCCCTTCTCCACGATCTCGCGGTAGAGGTCCGAGCGCTCGAGCAGCTCGTCGTGGGTGCCGTGCGCCGCCACGCGCCCGTCCTCGAGCACCACGATCTCGTCGGCCAGCGACACGGTCGAGAGCCGGTGCGCGATCACGAACGTCGTGCGCCCCTCCATGACCTCGTCGAGAGCGCGCTTGATCTCACTCTCGGTGGTGGCATCGACGCTCGAGGTGGCGTCGTCGAGCACGAGGATGCGCGGGTTCGCGATCAGCGCCCGCGCGATCGCCACGCGCTGGCGCTGCCCGCCGGAGAGGGACAGCCCGCGCTCACCGACGCGCGTGTCGTAGCCCTTCTCCAGCGAAACGATGAAGTCGTGGATGCCGGCGCGGCGAGCGGCCTGCTCGACCTCCTCCTGGCTCGCGTCCACGCGCGCGTAGGCGATGTTCTCGCGCACCGACGCCGAGAACAGGAACGAGTCGTCGGTCACCAGCGCGATCTCTCCGCGCAGCGACGGCAGGTCGACCTCGCGCACGTCGGCGCCGTCCACGAGCACGGCGCCCGCGGTCACGTCGTAGAGCCGCGGCACGAGCGTGACGAGCGTGGTCTTGCCCGAACCCGTGGGCCCGACGATGGCCACCGTCCGCCCGGCCTCGACCGTGAACGACACGTCGCTCAGGATCGGCGCCGCATCCTCCCCGTAACCGAATGAAACGCCGCGGAACTCCACGCGCCCGCCGCCGTCCGGCAGCGCCGGCGCACCCTCGGGCGCGACGAGCTGCGGCTCGCGGTCGAGCACCTCGAACACCCGCGCGCCCGAGGCCACCGCGCGCTGCGCCATGCCGAGCGCGATGCCGAGCATGCGCGTGGGCCCCGCCAGCAGCAGCACGTACCCGTAGAACGCGACGAAGTCGCCCACCGTGATCTTGCCGTCGATCGCCTGGATGCCGCCCACGAACAGCACGCCCGCGAGGCCGAGCTGGGGCAGGAAGGCGATGAACGGCGTGTAGAAGGCCCGCAGCCGCGTGGACACCAGCGACTGGTCGAACACGCGCGTCACCGCCCCGCGGAAGCGCGCCATCTGGCGCTGCTCCTGCGCGAAGGCCTTCACCACGCGCACGCCCGACACGTTCTCCTCCGCCTCGGCGGTGAGCTCCGCGATCCGCTGCTGCACCTCCTGGGAGGCGGGCCGGTTGCGCTTGCCGTAGCGCGCCGCCACCCACACGACCCACGGCGCCGGCGCGAGCGCCACCAGCGCGAGCAGCGGGTTCACCGCGAACATCACGGCCGCCGCGACGAGAATCGTGATGATCGACTGGGCGATGAAGATCAGCCCGTAGCCGAGGAAGAAGCGCACCGCCTGCAGGTCGACGGTGGAACGCGACATGAGCTGGCCGGTCTGCTGGTCGTCGAAGAACGCCAGCTCCAGCGACTGCAGGTGCGCGTACATCCGCTCCCGTAGGTCGAACTCGACGCCGAGCGACACGCGCCCGGCCACCAGCCGGCGCACGACGCTGAAGGCGAGGCGCAGGAGGCCGGCGGCGAGGATGCCGAGCCCCAGTGGCCACAGGTCGGTCTCGCCGCCGCGGATGTCGTCGATCGTCACGCCGACGAGGTAGGGGATGAGCACGCCGGTGCCCATGGCGAGCGCCGCGAGCACGAACGAGAGGATCACGCCCGTGCGGTACGGGTGCAGGAAGCCGAGCAGGCGCTTGAAGATCTCCATCCCTGCCTACTTTACTTTGTGAAGCATCGGATCATCGGTCACCGCACCGTAGGGCTTCAAGTGCGCTCGAAGTCAAGTGCGAACCGGCGCTCGATCTCCTCGCGGCGGAAATCGAAGATCCGCTCGAGATCGCGCTTCACGAACAGCAGGTGCGCGATCCCGCCGAGCACGCCGAGCGGAAGCCGGTAGCGCACCCGGTCGCGCATGATCGTGCCGCCCTCGCCGTCGGGCTCGAACTCGTGGGTGTGGTGCCACAGCGCGTAGGGCCCGCGCAGCTGGCGGTCCACAAACCGCACGCCGGGCTTCCACTCCTCGATCCGCGTGAGCCACCGGACCGGCGCGCCGCGCAGGCGCAGCCGGTACTCGATGAGCGTCCCCTCCTGCATGCCGATCGGGCGTGGTGTGATCACGCGGAAGCGCAGCAGGGGCGGCGTGATGGCCTCGAGGTTGTGGGCGTCGGCGAAGAACTCGAACGCCTCGCCGGGCGATTCCGGCAGGTGCTGCTCGCGCTCGAGGGTGTGACACCGCATATCCCCAACTTCTACGGTGCTCGTGGGTTGGAGGTGCATGGTTCCCGCGAGGCCACCCTGCGCTGATCCGGAGCGCTCGGAGCGGTCTTCGCCAGTTCAAACGAGCCGCGAAGCGGCGAGGAGCGCGGACCTAGTCGTCGTAGTCGCCCTCGAAGAGGGCGAACACCGCTCCTTGGGGATCGCTCGCGGCGAAGAACTTCCCGCCGCCGGGCACCTCCATCGTGTCCGTGATCACGGTGCCCCCGCTCGACGCGATCTGCTCGATGGCGCCGGCCAGATCCGCGTGGCCGAAGATCGGCGTCCAATTCGGGGGCGAGGGATCCCCGTCACCGATCCCGAGCCCGCCGCCGTTCAGTCCCTCGCCCACCTTCCAGACGAAGTAGCCGGATTCCGGGTCGACCTCCTCCGCGGCCCAGCCGAAGAGCTCGGTGTAGAAGGACTTGGCGCCGTCCACATTGCTCGTGTTGAGCTGATTCCAGGAGAGTGCACCGGGGCCGTTCACGACCTGCGCGCCGAGGTGCGCGTTCGGCTGCCAGACCGCGAAGTAGGCGCCCTGGGGATCCTTGAGCACCGCCATGCGCCCGTGCTCCATCACGTCGAAGGGGCCGATCTCGACCGACCCGCCGAGCTCGCCGGCCTTGGCGGCCGCTCCGTCGGCGTCGCTCGTCTTCACGTAGTTGAGCCAGTTCGGGGGCATCACCGCGCGCTGGTCCTCGCCCTGCGCGTACATCGCGCCCACGCTCTTGTCACCGAGCTTGGCGGTGATGTAGGCGCTCCCGTCCGGGATCGGGGCCTCGTCGTAGTCCCAGCCGAGCAGGCCCGAGTAGAACTCCCTGGCGCCGTCCGTATCGGTGGTCGCCAGCTCGACCCAGCAGAAGATGCCGTCTGTGTACGCGGTTCGTTCGCCCATGGCCCGACCTTACCCGCGCCCCGAGTTTCCTCACGGCATGGCGCGGGCACAGTCCTGAACATGCTCACCTTGGCGCGAATCATCAAGGCGGTTACCGGGGCGATTGCCGCGGTGATCGTCGTCGGCATCCTGCTCGTGGTCTTCGAGGCCAACCCCCGCAACGACGCGGTGGAGTTCGTGCTCGACGTCGGGCGGTTCTTCGTGGGCCCGCTCAAGAGCGTCTTCGATCTCGACGACGCCAAGGCGCAGATCGCGCTGAACTGGGGCATTGCCGCGCTGCTGTGGGCGGCCGGCGGCGCGCTCGTCGCACGGCTGCTGGCCGGCGCCAGTGGCGGCGGCGGCAGGCGGGGCTTCCGCCGCGACCGCTCCGCGGTCTAGGAGGTCATGCCGGCTCCCCTGCCTGGCATGCGGCCATTACACCGCTAACTGCCGGGTAATTCCACCTTCTTGGCATCCTGCTGCTCGGCGTTTGCCAGGTAGAAGAGCCCGGCGATCATCAGGACGAGCGAGGCGACGACGCCGATCGTGCCGGCCGACGAGCCGTGCAGGGACTCGTCGAAGGCGAGCACCCCGAGCGCGATGCTCGTGATCGGCATCAGGGCGGTCTGGGTCGCGATGGCGGCGGCGAGCGCGCCGGTCTGGAGCGAGGCCTGGTTGATCGCCGTGCCCAGGTACCCCACGACGAGCAGGGCGTAGAGGTGCCAGGCGGTGAAGATCGCGGTGAACCCGTCGTCGCTCACGAGCTCGCCGAGTGCCTTCGTGAGTGCCGCCGTGGCTCCGAACAGGATCCCGGTGGTGGAGCCGAGCATGGCGGCGCGCACCTCGGGTGAGCGGCCACGCGCGCCGATCACGAGCCCGGCCGAGACGAGGCCGATCACGACGCCCGCGACGATCCAGGCGCGGGTGGTCGGGTCATCCCGCCCTCCGGAGGGGTCGCCGGCCACGAGGAA
>JACCYP010000076.1 GCA_013696425.1 Thermoleophilaceae bacterium | reverse complement strand
TCGCCACCGAGGCCGCGCTTGCCGCGAACGTGAGCGTCGCGCTCGTCCCGGCGCTGCTCGTGATGACCGCTTGGGTGGGCATCTTCTTCGCCGCAGCGGCCGCGGTGCTGCGCGAGCGCGACCTGGTCTAGGCGGCGCCTAGAGCGGTACGCCCTTCGCGAGCCAGTCAGACACGGCCTCGCGCACGGGCGCCGTGGTCTTCAGCCCGTGGTTGCCGGGCACCTTCACCACCGTCCGCCCTTTGGCATCGGGCGGCATGCCGAACGGGTCCTTTTCGCCCTGCACCACGAGCACCGGGACGAGCACCGCCTCGAGTTCGTAGAGCCGGCTCTTCGACGGATCGCCCGCCTTGCCCGGTGGGTGCACCGGGAAGGCGAGACAGAGCACAGCAGCGGCGCTCGTCTCAGCTGCGGTGCGGCACGCTATGCGCGCGCCGGAGGAGCGCCCGCCCGTAATCAGCGGAAGCCCTTGCAGGGCATCCGCCCGCAGCGCCTTCATCACCGCGATCCAGGCGGCGTCGAGCTGATGCGCGGGGGCGGCACTCTTGCGCCCCGCCACGCGATAGGGCTGCTCGACGAGCGCGACGCTCACGTTCGCGGCAAGCGCGGCCTCGGTGGCGACCACGAGGTCGGGCGCGCTCACGCCGCCGCCGGCGCCATGTCCGAGCACGAGCGCGCCGACGGGCTCCTCCGCCGGATGCAGGTGTGCCCGGGCCGGACCGTGGGGAGTATCTAGCTCGAAAGCCACGACTACTGGGAGCAAACCATGCGCATGATCTTCGTCAACCTGCCGGTGAAGGACCTGAACGCCTCGAAGGACTTCTTCACCGCCCTCGACTTCGGGTTCAACGCCGACTACACCGACGAGCAGGCGGCCTGCATGATCGTCGACGAGAACATCTTCGTGATGCTCCTCACCGAGGAGCGCTTCAAGGACTTCATCAACGGCGACATCGCCGATGCCGCCTCCACCACGGAGGCGATCAACTGCCTCTCGGCCAACAGCAAGGACGAGGTCGACACCACGATCGAGAAGGCGCTCGCAGCCGGCGGCAGCGAGTGGAAGCCCAAGATGGAGCACGGGCCCATGTACAGCGCGAGCTTCCAGGACCTCGACGGGCACGTGTGGGAGCTGATGCATATGGCCACATAGCTCCGCTTCCAGTCGCTCCTGGAGGAGCGGCTGCCGATGACGTGCTTCGGCGTGATGAAACACCTGAAGGTGCTCGAGGAGGCCCATCTCGTGACCACCAGGAAGCGCAATCGCGAGAAGCTGCATCTCCTGAACCCCGTCCCCATCCGGCTCATCCACGACAGGTGGGTGCCAAATTCGCCGAGCCCTGGGCCGCAACGCTCACGGGCCTCAAGCGAGAACTAGAGGAGGACTGATGGAAAAGGTGTTCGAGATCTACATCAAGACCAGCCCGGAGCGCCTGTGGGAGGCGATCACCGATCCGGAGCTGCGCAGCAAGTACAACTTCGGCGTGGGAGTCGAGTCCGACTGGACCTCGGGGTCGAGCTACGTCACGGCTGGCCGATGATCCTCTCCGGCATGAAGACGCTGCTCGAGACCGGCGAGCTGCTCACGACGCCGGGGTCGCTGCGCTACGTGGACGGGATGACGGCCGGCACGTAGGCGCGCGCCGGTCCGGGCCGATGCTGTCCTGCCTTTGCCACCCATACGGTGGTCAAAGCAGGACGGCGCCGCGTTCGCTCGGTAGGGTCGAGGGCGGTGGGACTTTTCAAGGGCATGAAGGACATCGCCAACCTGACCAAGCAGGGGAAGGCGCTACAGGACCAGCAGCAGCAGCAGGCCGGCTACAAACCGGGAATGGGCGGAATGATGTCCCAGATGGGCGACATGGTCGGGCAGATGAGCGACCAGCTCCAGGACCTCGCCGAGCAGTCCGGCGACCAGCAGCGCCTGCTCGCCGAAGGAGTTCCGGGCGAGGCCGTGATCGTCGGCATGGGCACGCCGGCCCGTGGCGCCCAGCGCTTCAACCTCGACCTCGACCTGGAGGTCCACGTGCCCGGCTGGGCCGCCTACCGGGTCGCGCAGCAGTACATCGTGCCCGCGTCGGCGCCGCTCGGCCAAGGGGTTCGCCTGCCCGTGAAGGTCGACCCGAACGACCAGGCCAAGCTTGCGATCGACTGGAACAACGTCGCCCATGGTCCGGTACCCGGCGACGTCCGTCCCGCCTCCCCTCCCCCGGCCGCTCCCGCCGGCGCCGATGACCCGATCGCCGCACTCGAGCGGCTCGTCAAGCTGCGCGACTCGGGCGCGCTCACCGACGCCGAGTTCGCGCAGCAGAAGGCGCGGATACTCGAATGAGGGCCGTCGTCTGCCACAACGCCGAGCTCGACGTGTCCGAGCGCCCGGAGCCCGTGCCGGGGAAGGGACAGGTGCGTATCGAGGTGCTGCGCTGCGGGATCTGCGGGTCCGATCTGCACGCGCGCCACGGCATCGACCAGTGGGCCGACCTCGCTGCGCGGGCCGGCTATGAGCGCTTCGGCCGCTCCTCCGACGAGCTCGTGTTCGGACACGAGTTCTGCGGCCAGGTGGCCGAGCACGGTCCGAAGACGCGGAAGACCCTGCCGGCGGGAACGCCGGTCGTGGCGGTGCCGCTGATCCGAGGGACCCACGGCGGCGTGGACACCGTCGGCCTCTCGCCACACGCGCCCGGTGCCTACGCCGAGCAGATGGTGGTCGAGGAGTCGATGATGATGCCGGTGCCGAACGGCCTGGGATCGGACGTCGCAGCGCTGACCGAGCCGATGGCGGTGGCCTGGCACGCCGTGCGCCGCGGCGAGGTCGGCAAGCGCACCGTCGCGATCGTGATCGGCTGCGGGCCGGTCGGGCTCGGGGTCATCCTGATGCTCAAGGCACAGGGTGTGCGCACGGTCGTGGCGAGCGACTACTCGGCAGGGCGCCGCGCGCTCGCCGGCGCCTGCGGCGCGGACGTCGTGCTCGACCCCGCACAGGATTCGCCGTACACCGCGGCCGGCGGGCGCGGGCACCTCAACGACATTCCCTCAGCACTCGAGCTGGCCGTCGGCACGCGCGAGAAGCTGGAGCGCCTTCCCTTCGGGTGGTGGCACGCGTGGCGGCTCGGCGAGAAGCTCGGCGCGGCGCCGAAGCACCCGGTGATCTTCGAGTGCGTCGGGATGCCCGGCGTGATCGAGAGCATCATCGACGGCGCGCCGCTGTTCTCCCGCGTCGTGGTGGTCGGTGTGTGTGTGGGCAGCGACCAGTTCACGCCAGCGATGGCCGTGAACAAGGAGATCGACCTGCGCTTCGTCGTCGGCTACACGCCGCTCGAGTACCGGGACACACTGCACATGCTCGCCGAGGGCGAGCTCGACCCGAGCCCGCTGATCACCGGGACGGTGGGCCTCGACGGCGTCGAGCCCGCGTTCACCGCGCTCGGCAGTCCCGAGGTGCACGCCAAGATTCTCATCGACCCGCGCAGTACGGCCACGGAGCCCGCTGCCGCCGGCCCGGGCTAGCGGCCGGGATGGACCGCCGTTCAGCCACGCCCGAGGAACTCCCGCCGCTGGAGCTCAGCGTGCTGCGTGAGCTCGATCTCGAGGAGCCGGCTCCCGGCCGGGCGGCACACATCTCCGCGGCCAGCGGGGTCGCGCGCCGCGGGGACTTCGTCTATGTGATCGGCGACGACGAGCTCGGGCTGGGCGTGTTCCGCCTCTCCAAGGAGGCCCCCGGCGCGCTCCGCCCCGTGCTCAGCGGTGAGCTGAGCGCCGAGCCCGATCGACGCAAGAAGGAGAAGCCCGACCTCGAGGCGCTCACGCTCCTACCGCCGTTCACCGACCGCCCGTTCGGTTCGTTGCTCGGCCTCGGGTCGGGCTCGAAGCCCCAGCGTGAGCGCGGTTTCGTCTGGGGGCTCGCCGCGGACGGCTCGCTCGAGGGAGAACCGATCGAGCTCGACCTCTCGCCGCTCTATGAACGGCTGCGCGAGAGCGCGCCCGAGCTGAACATCGAGGGCGCCTCGGCGCTCGGCGACCGGATTTGGCTCTTCCACCGCGGCAACACCGAGCAGGGCCTCAACATCGTCGTGGACCTCCCGCTCACCGACTTCATCGACGACGTGCAGCGTGATGGCCGGATCGGATGCGAGGGCGAGGTGCGCACCCGCGTGTACGAGCTGGGCGAGCTCGACGGCGTGCCGCTGACATTCAGCGATGCCACGCCGCTGGCAGACGAGCTCGTCGTGTTCACCGCGTCGGCCGAGCCGGGCTCCGATCCGCACGGAACCGATGGCGAGATCCGGGGGTCCGTGGTGGGCATGATCGACGGCGACGGGCAGGTCAACCGCCTGCGAACCATCGACAGGAAGTGGAAGGTCGAGGGCGTGTACGCGTCGATCGACGCCCGGGTGATGGATTTCCTATTCGTCTGCGACCAGGACGATCCGGCTGCCGCCTCCCCGCTGCTTTCGGCCGCGATGCCGCTCGAGTCCCGGTTCGAGCCAGGTTGAGCTCAGCCGGAGCGAGTGGTGAGCGCGGCCTGCAAGGAGTTCTCTGCTTCTTCCCGGCTGTCACCGAGGCCGACCATCAGGTTCACCCCGAGCGAGGCCATCACCTGGAAGCCGTGGGCCGATTCACCAAAGGCCCCGGCGATCTGGAGGAACACGAAGCCGTGGGTGGCGCTCAGGAACTGACCGGCGGCCACCACTGCCTGCACCGGCCTGATGCGGCCGGACTGAACGACTCGATCCAGTGAGCCAATCATCACCTGCGCCGCTGCCTGCCCCTCCGCGGAGGCGGCGCGCGTGGCGGCCGTCGTCATCTCGAGGCCGGCGTGCATGGGTACGCCGCTGCTGGAAAGGCCGAACATGAGCCGATAGAGCTGCGGATGAGTGAGAGCCCACTCACCGTAGGCCCATCCCTGCGCAAAGAAGTCGGCGACCGGGTCGTCGGTTTCCGCCACCGTTTTCACGCTCTCGGCCAAGCGACTGAACAGTTCGACGTGATCGTCGTCGGCGCCCGCTGCGCCGGCTCCCCTCTCGCCACGCTCTTGGCCCGCGACGGCATGCGCGTCTGCCTGCTCGACCGAGCGAGCTTTCCGAGCGACACCCCGTCCACCCATGGGATCCAGCCGTCGGGTGTGACGGTCCTCGAAGACATCGGGCTACGCGCCCCGATCGAGAAGGCGGCCGCACAGATCGACGCCGCGACGCTGGCGCTCGCTGACGCGGAAATCAATGTGGAGGACATGCGGGAGCGCTTCGGCGCGCCGATGCTCAACATCCGCCGGATCACGCTCGACGCGCTGCTGCTTGAAGCCGCTGCGGCTGCCGGCACCGAAATCCGCACGAACACTGCGGTCACAGGCCTGGTCCAGGAGCACGGACGGGTGGTGGGGGTCAAGACCCGCAACAGCGAGCTGCGCGCCCCGGTGGTTGTCGGCGCCGACGGGGCGCGCTCGACCGTTGCCCGCTTGGTGGGCGCGCGCGAGTACAAGCAGACGCCGGCCGGGCGGGTTTTCATGTGGGCCTACTTCGCGGGCTCGGACGCGCCCGATGACCGCGCGTGGCTCGGCCGCAAGGGCGATCACGCTTTCCTCGGCAGCCCGACCGACGACAGTCTGTTCATGGCGGCGGTAGCCCCGCCGGCAGCGCAGTGGCCGAAGCTGCGAGCCGATCGCGAGACGGCCCATGCCGAAGCCTTGCGAGGCTGGCCCGAGCTCGACGCCGCGCTGGCCGGCGCCGAGCGGGTGGGCCCGGTTCAGGTCATGGCCAACTGGCACGGCTTCTTCCGCGAGTCGGCCGGTCCGGGCTGGGTGCTCGTCGGCGACGCCGGCCACTTCAAGGACCCCACACCCGGCCAGGGCATCTCCGACGCCCTGCGCCAGGTGGTCCAACTTTCGTCGGCGATCAAGGCTGCACTCGATGCCGGCGACGAGCGGGCGCTGCGAACGTGGTGGTCCTGGCGCGACCGCGACGCCTGGGAGATGTACTGGTTCGCGCGCGACATGGGCTCCCCTGAACCATCGCCGCTGCTGGTGCGGGAGATCGAACGCCGCATGGCCACCGACCCCAAGCTGGCTGCCGGCCTGATGCAGGTCCTCAATCACGACATCGCGCCCTCCCGAGTCTTCACGCCCCGGCTGGCGCTGACGGCGATGGGGGGCGCATGGCGCGAACACCGCGGGGACCGAGCACACCTGGTCAAGGACCTCGGCGCTCTCATGGCTGAGAAGGTTCGCCATGCAAGCCCGCCTCGCATCCGGACGGCCTAAGCGCGGTGGCGGGTGGCGATGTGATCTTTGGCCTCGCGCGGGCTGCGGAAGAGGGTCATGCGGGTGATCTCCTCGATCTCCTCACCCCAATTACGTTGGGCTTGGGCAGCAGAAGTGTGCTGGTGCCATTCGCCGGTTGCGCGATACTGCGCGGGCGATGGCGCAGGAGAACGTGGGAGTCGTTCGGGAAATGTGGGCGGCGTACCCGCGTGGAGACTTCGAGGCCTCGTTGGGCGCGTACGCGGAGGACGCGGTTTGGGACGACACGAACTACCGGCCGGACGGCGCGGTCCATGTCGGCCTGGAGGCGCTTGTCGACCTGGTCAGCACATGGCGCGAAGCCTGGGAATGGGAGACGTACAAAGTCGAGGTCGAGCAGTTGCGCGAAACCGCAGACGGCAGAGTGGCCGTTGTGCTGTGCGAGACCGGACGTGGACGGGGCGGGGGTGTCGAGATCACGAACCGCTGGGGGCTGGTAGTGACCGTCCACGGCGGCAGAATCACCCACACGATGGTTTATCGGGCGCCTGAGGACGCTCTCGCAGCAGCGGCGCTACGCCAGCAGTAGTGGACTTGGTGGGACGGTTATCGAACCGCGCAGAAGTCGCCGACTAGACCCGCGAAGGCCTCGGCGGCGAACACGTGGGCGATGTGGTGCTGGCCTGGGATCAGCTCGTCGCGGTGGTTGGGGAATGCGGCCTTGAGGGCTTCCAGGCCATCGAGGTAGGCGCCGCCCTTGGTGTCGCCGCCCTGCAGGAAGAGCGTGGGAACGTCAATAGGCCCTCGTGGGTGCTGCCAGGCAGCACAGGCGCGGAGCTCGCGGGGGAGCGCCGGCACCGCGTCGAGGAGTGTGGGCCACGCCGGCGAGGAGCGGATCGCGTCGAACTGCGCGGCCGGCACCCCCGCGCTCCCGAGGAAGCCCTCCAGGGCCCCGCTGAGATCACCTTGGGCAACCAGCTCGTCCAAGCTCGTCAGCCACTCCGCTCGTACGGCGATCGGGGGCTCGTAGAGGACCATCCGGCGCAGACGGTCAGTCCGGTCGGCTGCCACTGCCAAGATTGAGCACAGGGCTCCGTAGGAATGGCCTGTGAGCAGTTCCGCGTCAACCGCATCGAGCACCGCGAGGACGTCCTCGGCCTCCCGTGCCATCCGGTACTCGGGTCCATCGCCACTGGCGCCCCTGCCACGCCTGTCCATCGTCACGACTGTGAACCGGTCGCGCAGGTACGGAAGCGCGAACAGCCAATCCGCGCCTGACGTCGCGCTGCCATGAACCAGCAGAAGCGGGTCACCGCTTCCCGATGCGCGATACGCGATCGGCGTCCCATCGGCTGACGCTACGTGCTGCACCCCTGCCACTGGCCGAATCTCGCACAGCCAAGGCGCGCGAAGCAACCAACCATTCATGGAGACGGTGGGAATCGAACCCACGTCCGCGGCCGTGCGGGAACAGCGTCTACGAGCGTAGTTGGCCCTCTATGTCTCGCTCTCAGGTCGCCAAGCCAACCGGGTTCCTGAGCGCCAGCCTCCTTGAAGTCCCGGGCGGATCGGAGGCACTTCCGCCCGGCGGAGCCCGTTTCTGATGCCAGCTATCTCCCCCACGGGCCGAGGGGAGGCCGACAGCTCACTCGCCTAGGTTATTTAGGCAGCGAGCGCGTACTCGTGAGAGTCCGCACTTGTGTTTTTCCCGGTTGTTTTACGAGGCCTACCGGGCACCTCGGCTCGCAACTGTCCCCACGTAAACGTCCACGTCGAAGCCTGTCGTCCCCGTGGGTATTTCGCCACTGAGTGTAGTTGGCGGGCCTACCGTCGCCGGGCGTCAGCTTTTTCGCGAGCCTCCTCGAGGCTCTCCGTATAGGCGATCCAGTCGAGCCGCCCCTCGCGCACGTGGTTCACGAGCCAGAGCCGCCAGTCGATCTCGACCCCGCTGGACCGGCCGCGCCCAGTGGCCCGGACCGGGAGCGTGAAGTAGCCGCCGCCGAGGTCCACCGTCTCGCCGGTGCGCTCGAAATGGAACTCGTCGAGGTCCGCCGCCCACCGGTCGAGCAGGGCGCGGGCGCCTTCCGGCCCGTGCCAGGTCTGGGCACCCGGCGCCTCGTCCCATTCCTCGATCACGGCACACTCGTCGAACACGTCTGCGAAGGCCTCGCCCCCGCGAGTCACATACTGCTCCCACAGCCAGTCGGCCTGCTCGATCCCGTCCACCGGCGCAGAATTTACAGCGGCCGCTCATCCCCGCGGTCGACGATCCCCACCGCCGCCTGCACCCCCGGCCCGATCAGCAGAGCGAACGCGAGCGTCCCGAAGCCGACGGTGCCGCCCAGGAGGAAGCCGGCCGTCAGGGCGGACGCCTCGATTCCGGTGCGCACCAGGCGCAGCGAGCGGCCGGTGCGCCTGTGCAGACCCGTCATCAGCCCGTCGCGCGGGCCGGGCCCCAGGCGCGTCGTGAGATACAGCCCGCTGCCCACCGCCACGAGCCCAATGCCAACGAACACCCAGGCCACATCTCCCACGAAGCCGGTGTCGGGGTAGATGGGGAGCATCACGTCGATCGCGATGCCGATCACGATCGCGTTCGCCACGGTGCCGAGCCCGGGCAGCTGCCGCAGCGGGATCCAGCAGAGCAGCACGAAGAACGAGATCACCACCGTCGCGGCACCGACGGCCAGCGGCGTGTGTTCCGACACGCCCTCGCTCAGCACGACCCACGGCGAGTTGCCGAGGGCGCTGTGCACGAGCAGCCCCTCGCCGGTGCCGAAAATCCACAGCCCGGCGATCAGCTTCAGGAATTGCGGCGCAGTCGGCCGCCACATGTCGCGCCACATCCGGCGCGGGAGGCTAGCCCCCTACGGCAGGCGGCCGGCGCTGCGCAGGCCGAAGCCCGCCGCGCCGAGCAACAGGATGAGCCCCCCGGCCGCGAAGAGCGCGCTGATCTCGCGCTCCTCCTTGCGTGTGGCCACGCGCGAGCCGAGCTGGTCGTAGACCGCCTTCAGCTCGTCCTGCTCCTCGGCCACGAAAGAGCGCCCCCCGGAGGCACGCGCGATCGCCTTCATCAGCTCGGGATCGGGGGGCACGGCGATCACGCCGGCCGGGGTCTCGACCACGCCCTCGCTCGTGCCGAGCGCGACGGTGTGGATCGGCACGCCGGCGCGCTTCGCAGCGGCGGCCACCTCCTCGGAGTTGCGCCCGACGGTCTGCTTCCCGTCGCTCAGGAGGACGATCGCCGACGGCGACTTGCCACCCGGCTTCACTCCCTCACCCGCGAGCCCGAGCGCCACGTTGAGCGCGTCGCCGGTGCCGGTGCCGCCGTCGGCGTCGAGGCCATCGATGGCGTCGCGCGCGCGGTCCTTGTCGGTGCTCGGCGCCTCGATCGTGTGCGGGGTGTCGGAGAAGCCGACCACGCCGATGCGCACCCCGTCAGGAAGGTCGTCCACGAAGCCGCGGGCCGCGTCGCGCGCCACCTCGAGCCGGCTCGGCTCCACATCGGTCGCGAGCATCGAACGCGACGAGTCGGTCACGAGCAGGATCGTGGCCTGCTCGCGCGGTACGTCCACCTCGGCCTCGGGCCGCGCCAGCGCGATGGCGAGCACGGCGATCGCGGCCAAGAACAGCCCGACGGGCAGGTTGCGCCGCCACGCGGGCACCTTCGGCATCACGGCCATGAGCGTCTCGAGCGCGGGGAAGCGCACGGCGTAGCGGCGCTGGCGCCTGCGCAGCAGCACGTAGGCGAGCAGCGCGAGCGGCACTGCCAGGAGCGCCAGCAGGAAGATGGGAGAGGCGAAGGTCAAGAGAGGCTCCTGCCGAGCGAATCGAGCCAGGGGCCCTCGGTGTACAGCACCGAGTGCTCGGCACCGGCGGCGCGCAGCTCGCGCGCGACCTCGGCGCGCTCGGTGGCCGCGGCGGCCTCGAAGGCCTCACGCAGCCTGCGGTCGCCGGTGTCGGCCTCCACGCGCTGGCCCGTCTCGGGATCGGAGAGCACCAGCCGGCCGGCGGCGGGCAGCTTGTCCTCGCGCGGGTCGCGCACCTGGAGGGCGAGCACGGAGTGGCGCGCGACGAGGGCGCGCATGGGGCGCACCC
>JACCYP010000074.1 GCA_013696425.1 Thermoleophilaceae bacterium | reverse complement strand
CTTCGGATCCCAGGTGGCGCAGGGCACCAGGAAGGCCTGCTTGCCCTGGTTGCCCGTGCGGTTCGAGGACCCTGTGCCCTTGCAGTCCGGAAGTGTGGCCGGGTCGCTCGAGACCTTGCCGCCGCCGGCGGCGGTGTTGCCGTCCCAGCAGTTGCCGATGCCCTGCTCGTCCCACCAAAAGTCGGTGCCATTCGGGTCGCGCGTGCCGTCGGGGCGAACGCCCACCTTGTTGTCGCGTATCGAGTTCTTGTTCGAGGTGTCGAACTGGTCAGGCGTGTTGACGGACTGGCCGGTCTTGTCGTCACCCCGGAGCTCGGCGGGGACCCAGTGGAGCATGACCCCGTTGCGCCAGTTGTCGTAGATGTGGTTGTTGCGGACGATGTTCCCGTTGCCGCCGGCGATCAGGACGCCGGTGCCGGTCGGGTTCTGGAAGGTCGAGCAGACCTTCTTGGGATCGCGCTTCTCGATCGGCTGGTCGCAGTACTCCTGACGTTCCTTGCCGAGAATGTCGAAGTTGTTCGAATAGATCTCGTTGTTCTCCCACTTCGCGCAGTCCTGGGGCATGCCCGGGTGTCCGGCGGCGAAGGAGTCGGTGACCATGCCGGTGCCGTTGTTGAAGAACTTCGAGTCGTGCACCCATACTCCGTTGCCGGCGGTGCCTGAGTAGCCGAGGTTGTTGTCGTGTGACTCGACCTTGCGGATCTCGATGCCGTAGCGACCGCAGTGGCCCTCCGGCCCGGACCCGGGATAGATGCCGGAGTCGCCTGAGCCGTAGGCATCGAGGTTTTCGTAGATGCCCTGGTCGGAGGCGAAGGACAGGAACCCGTATTCGCGCGAGTAGCCCGAGACGACCTTGTCGAACCGGAACCCGTTCGTCTCCAGCACGTAGAGGTTGTTGAAGTCCGAGAACTCGACCTTGAAGTTGCGCAGGTAGATGCCGTCGGCGCGGTCGGCGCGGATCACGTTGAGCTTGGAGCGCTCGCCCAAGATGTAGACATCCTCCGGGTTCTTGCCCATGCCCTCGATCTGGAGGTTGCACCTCTGGTCGCAGGCACGGTCGGCGTCGGGACCGTCGCCCAACACCGCGATCAGGTTCTGAGCATTGGGGCAGTTCAGGTGGTACTCGTAGCTGGGCACCTGGTTGGGACCGTCGGTCGTCTCCGTGGCAATGCCGCCGGGGTTGGTCGCACCCGCGCCACGGGGGTCATCCACGTAGTCCCCCTTGCACTTGGGATCCGGCTCGGGGTTCGCCCGGCTCGGCTCCTCCCTGTAGACGCCCGGCATCACGAGGACGCGGTCGTTGGACTGGGCCGCGTTCACCGCCGCCTGGATGTGCTCGAACTTGCACTGCTTGAGCAGCTTCAGCCGCGTGCGCAGGTCCTTCTGGGACTTGCGGACACGCTTGTTGTGCTTCGCTATCCGCTTGTTCTTGCGCTTGGAGTACTTCCTCCCCTTCGTGTACTTGCGGAGCTTGCGCTCCTTGCCGTAGCTCTTGATGAGCCGCTCCTTGGAGTCTGGCTTGCACACGACTTTCACCGGTCCGCTCCGCCTGTACTCAGGCGGCGCGCCGAAGGCAGCTTCGAAGGTCTTGGTCCCGGTGTTGAAGTTCGGGAAGTAGGCGGGGCGCTCAGGATGCGCGGTGGCTGCCGTCGGAATCGCCAGCAGGATGGCGAGCATGAGCACGGCTGTGAGTGGGCGAAGGTTCATAGACGGGCCACTTTAGACCCGGCGTTCGATGTCTGCGTTGGTCGAGTGCTCGTTCATTCGTCCGCGGCGGCGACCTGCGCGGCCGCGATGCGCGCGATCGGCACGCGGTACGGCGAGCAGCTCACGTAGTCGAGGCCGGCCATGTGGAAGAAGGCGACCGAATCCGGGTCGCCGCCGTGCTCGCCACACACGCCGAGCTTCAGGCCCGGCTTCGCCTCGCGCCCCGTCCAGGCCGCGAGCCGCACCAGCCAGCCGACCCCGGGCTTGTCGATCGTCTCAAACGGGCTGCGGTCGAGGATCTTGCGGTCGATGTAGCGGGCGAGGATCTTGCCCTCGATGTCGTCGCGGGAGAATCCGAGGCCCGTCTGGGTGAGGTCGTTGGTGCCGAACGAGAAGAAATCCGCCTCCTGCGCGATCCGGTCCGCGACGAAGCACGCGCGCGGAAGCTCGATCATGGTGCCGATCGTGAGCGTGAGATCAGAGCCGCCGCGCTCGTCCACGACCCGTTCCACGAGCGCGCGCGTGAGCTCGAGCTCCTTCTCGTAGGCCACCAGGGGGATCATCACCTCGAGCTCGGGCGCCGCTCCGGCGCGCTCCTTCACCGCCAGTGCCGCGAGGGTGATCGCCGCAGCCTGCATCTCGTAGATCTCGGGGTAGAGAATCCCGAGGCGCACGCCGCGCGTGCCGATCATCGGGTTGGTCTCGGAGAGCTGGTGCACCCGCTCGAGCGTGCGCTCGAGGTCGGTCACCGCGCTCTCGTTCCCCTCGTTTCGCTCGTGCTCGAGCTCGGTGGCCACCTCCTCGGCGCTCGGAAGGAACTCGTGCAGCGGCGGGTCGAGCAGGCGGATGGTCACCGGGAGACCCGACATCTCCTCGAACAGGCCCTCGAAGTCGGCCTGCTGATGGGGCAGCAGCTCCTCGAGCGCCGCGCGGCGGTCCTTCTCGGTCTGGGCCATGATCATCGCCCGCATCTTCGGCTGGCGGTCGCTCGCCATGAACATGTGCTCGGTGCGACAGAGGCCGATGCCCTCGGCGCCGAAGTCGCGGGCCTTGCGAGCGTCCTCGGGTGTGTCGGCGTTGGTGCGCACGCCGAGGCGGCGCAGGCCGTCGGCCCAGTCGAGCACCTGCTCGAAGTTCTCGTCGACCTCCGGATCGACGAGCGGGACGTCCTCGATGGTCACGATGCCCGAGGTGCCGTCGATAGCCATCAGGTCGCCCTCCTTCAGGACGGTGTCACCCACCCGAACCTCACCGGCGGTCAGATCGATCTCGAGCTCGGCGGCACCCGACACGCACGGGCGGCCCATGCCGCGGGCCACAAGTGCCGCGTGGCTCGCCTTGCCGCCCTCGCTGGTGAGGATGCCCCGCGCGGCGAAGAACCCGGCCACGTCGTCGGCCTCGGTGAAGGGCCGCACGAGGATCACGTCCTCCCCCTCCCCCGCCTTCCTGACGGCATCGGCCGCAGTGAAAACGATCGCGCCCTTTGCCGCGCCAGGCGATGCGTTCACGCCGCGGGCGAGCACCTCGTACTCGGCGTCGCGCCCGAAGGTCGGATGGAGCAGGGCCTCGAGGGTGTCGGCGTCGATCGTGGCGATCGCCTCGGCGCGGTCGAGCAGCCCCTCCTTCACGGCGTCGACCGCGAAGCGCACCGCGGCCTGCGCGGGGCGCTTGGCGCTGCGCGTCTGGAGCATGTAGAGGTGCCCCTCCTCGACCGTGAACTCGGTGTCCTGCATGTCCTTGTAGTGGCCCTCGAGGGTGCGCAGGATGTCCATCAGCTCGGCGTGGGTGTCGGCCATCCGCTCGGTCATCTCGGCGAGGTCGCGCGGGGTGCGCACGCCCGAGACCACGTCCTCGCCCTGCGCGTTCACCAGGTAGTCCCCCGAGGGCTCGGGCTCACCCGTGATCTCGTCGCGCGAGAAGGCGACGCCCGAGCACGACGTGTCGCCCTTGTTGCCGAACACCATCTGCTGCACGTTCACCGCCGTGCCCCAGGCGTCGGGGATGCGGTTGATGCGGCGGTACTCGACGGCGCGCGCGCCGAGCCATGAGTCGAAGACCGCCCGGATCGACTGACGCAGCTGCGCCTGCGGGTCCTGCGGAAACTCCTCGCCCGTCCGCTCGCGGTAGAGCTCCTTGAAGCAGCCGACCAGGGCGCGCAGGTCGTCGGTCTGAAGGTCGGTGTCCCCGGTCACGCCCGCCTCGCTCTTGCGGGCCTTGATCGCGGCCTCGATCTTCTCGCCCGGCACCCCGCCGCACACGTTCCCGAACATCTGCACGAAGCGGCGGTAGGAGTCCCAGGCGAAGCGCTCGTTGCCGGTGGCGCGGGCGAGGCCCTCGACCGACTCGTCGTTCATACCGAGGTTGAGGACCGTGTCCATCATCCCCGGCATCGATTCGCGGGCGCCTGAGCGCACCGACACGAGCAGCGGATCGTCGGAGTCCCCGAGGCGCTTGCCGGCCTGTTCCTCGAGGCGGCCGAGCGCCTCGGTGACCTGCTCCTCGAGCGCCTGCGGCTCGGTCTGGCCCGCCTCCATGTAGGCGACGCACGCCTCGGTGGTGATCGTGAAGCCCGCGGGTACGCGCTCAGCGCCCAGAATGCGCGTCATCTCGGCCACGTTCGCGCCCTTGCCGCCGAGCAGGTCGCGCATCTCGCGCGAGCCCTCGGCGAAGTCGTATACGAGCTTCGTGGCGGTTCCGGCGGCGGCTTCCAAGACGGTCAGGCTACCCGGCGCGTGGCGTCAGGCGACCCGGCGGAGGCGTACGTGAGCGTGGTACTCGACGGTTTCCCCGATGACGCGGTCGACCTGGCGCAGCGCGATCTCCCCCGCGCCCGGCGCTTCGGCGAGCGGCTTCGCGAGGGCATCGGTCATGAACCGGTGCGCTTCCGCGCCGAGCGGGAAGGATCCGGCCTCGCACGCGTCGCACACCACTCCGCCGGCGGCACCGGAAAAGGCGCCGAGATGCTCCCGCTCACCGCACGCGGCGCAGCTCGCGAGCTCGGGCACGAACCCCGCGGCCAGCAGCAGCTTCAGCCGGAAGGCGAGCGCGTTGGGACGGGTGGCGTTCGCGCCGGGGTCCTCGTCGAGCAGGGCGAGCTGGCGGCAGAGCAGGTTGTAGGCCGGCGGGTTCGATTCGTTCGTATCGAGCAGCTTGAGCACGGCGTCGCATGCCTGCACGGCACGGTCGAGCCCCGCCCGGTGCTCGCGGATGTTCTGGTGCGCGTGCACGGTCTCGGCACCGGTGACGGTGAGCAGCTCGCCCCGGCCCTCGTGCAGCTGCAGCGTGACCCGCGACATCGGCTCCAGGCGACCGCCGAAGCGCGAGCGCACCCGCCGCACCCCCTTCGCCACCGCCCCCATCCGCCCCCGCTTCTCCGAGTACAGATGGAGCACGCGATCCGCCTCCCCGTAGCGGATGGAACGCAGCACGATGGCTTCGGTTTGAACGGGGCCTGGCATCAAGAAGCCGACTGGAAGTCGGCGAGAACATCAAGCGTGGGGCTGGATGCCCCACGGGGGACTCCTCTTCCTAAACTCTGATGCAGATGGCGGACGTCAAGCTCTACACCACCAACCCCTGCGGGTTCTGCACGCAGGCCAAGGCCCTGCTCGCGGCGCGCGGTGTGGACTACGACGAGGTGGACCTCGACAAGGACCCCGAGGGACGCGCCGCGCTGGTGGCGCTCACCGGGCAGATGACGTTCCCGCAGATCCTGGTCGGGGAGCGCGTGCTCGGCGGCTTCAGGGAGCTGCTCGAAGCCGACCGCGCCGGGACGCTGGACCAGCTCCTCGCGGCCTAGGCTGGCAGCGCGGGCACACGTAGGTTCCCCGCCCCGCGGCGCGCATCTTCTCGATCGAGCGGCCGCAGTTGGGGCAGGGCTCGCCCTCACGCAGGTGCACCAGGAAGCGGGTCTGGAACGAGCCGCTCGCGCCATCGGGGTTGCGGTAGTCGTCGATGGTCGCCCCACGGGAGTCGATGCCAAGCTGCAGCGACTCGACCACCGCGTCGCGCAGCGCCACGAGCTGGGGCTTGCGGAGCGTGCCGACCGGGCGCAGCGGGTGGATCCGGGCGCGGAACAGCGCCTCGTCGGCGTAGATGTTCCCGACGCCCGCGATCCGCTGCTGGGAGAGCAGGAAAGCCTTGACCGGTGCCCGGCGGCCCTTCGCGAGCGCCCGCAGCGCCTCCGTGGTGAAGTCGGGCGATAACGGCTCGACGCCGAGGCGCGAGGAGAAGTACTCCTCGAGCGCCGCCTCGCCGAGCAGCACCACGCCCGTGCCGAACCGGCGCTGGTCGCAGAAGAACACGTCCGCACCACCCAGGCGAAAGCGCACGCGGACGAACCGCGGCTCGTCCTCCGGCTCGTAGAAGAAGTTGCCCGTCATCCGGAGGTGGACGACCAGGAACACCTCGTCCTCGAGCCCCCAAACGAGGTACTTGCCGCGCCGCCCCAGCGCCTCGATCCGCCGCCCGTCCACGGCCGCCGCCACCTCGGAGGGCGCCGCCGGATCGCACCAGCGCGGATCGAGGATCTCCAGCCGCTCGAGCGCCCGGCCCTCGACCCCGGGCGCGAGGTGCCGGCGGATGGTCTCGACCTCCGGCAGCTCCGGCACGGCAGCTCAGCCCTTGACGCCGGTCACGCGCAGCGAGCGCAGCAGCGGCTCGAGCACCCCGTCCTGCACCGTCGCGAAGGAGTCAGGCGGGCCGAGGGCGTCGATCGCGTACTCGGTGTTCCCGGCGTAGATGTGCGCGGAGCGGGTCTTCAGCAGCTGGCCGAAGAGGGTCTGCTCGCCCTCCACCACGATCGCCGGATTGCCGTCGATGCGCGTCACGCGCGAGCCCGTCGGCTTGTAGGTCTTGTTCCGGTAGGCCACCCGCTCGAGCAGCCGTGCACGGGCATCGTCGAGCGCCGGGCCGGTCTTCGGCAGCGGCTCGTCGCGCTCGTATGCCCAGCCGGTGATCGCGGCGCGGCCCGAGGCGAGCGTGAACGCCCGCGGGAGCTTCGCCTCCTTGAACTCCCAGTTCAGCGGAGTCTTGAAGCGCATGCCGGCGTCGCGAAGCACCCGCTGGGACTCGCCGGAGGGGGCGCTCACCACAAGGAGGTCGGGCGCCGGCTGGCGCTCCTTGCCGCAGCCGGCGAGGAGCAGGCCGGCGATGAGCAGGCCGGCGATGAGCAGGAGGGCGGCTCGGCGCAGCACCCACCCGGTTATATCGGGCAGAGCGGGTCGGTCAGGCGGTGGCGCGAGGATGCGCCTTGAAGTAGACGTCCTTCAGGCGCTCGCTCG
>JACCYP010000070.1 GCA_013696425.1 Thermoleophilaceae bacterium | reverse complement strand
GCTTGGCGTCGGTCTCCGGCGTCGGCTTGCCCGCCGTCACCCCCGACACGGTGTAGTGCTCGTTCGGCGTCGAGTCGACCTCGACACCGACGTAGCCCTGCTCGGTGATCTCGTCGACCTTCGCCTGCGTCTCGGCCTGGCCGGCATCGTCGCCGGTCTTGCTCTGCTTCTCAGCCATGATCTCTCTCCTCCTCTGCCCTAGGCAGCCGGCGAGCGCAGCACGGCCGCGGGGAAGCGGCTGGCCTCCGTCGCCTGGTCGTAGTTGATCGCGTTGGAGACCTGCCAGCCAACCCGGAACACGAAGCGCGCCGCCACCATGTCCTGCTGGGGCAGGTTGTAGACGATCGCGTTGGTGTTGTCGGTGATGACGGCCTGGTCGAGGATCTTCATCGTGATGTCCTGACGGACACCGACCACGAAGTGCGAGCGGTCCAGCGCGACCATCTCGGCGGCGTTGAGCCCGGTCGGCCACAGGCCGCGCATCGGGTAACGCACCGTCGCGTCGTACGCCGCGTTCTGGTTGACCTCGGGGTGACGGTCACCATCGGCGTTGCGCGCGTTGCGCAACCGCCCCTTGTACGTCGAGCTGGCGATGACGTCCGTCGCGTCGTAGCCGTCGACCTCCAGCGTGCCGAGCAGGTCGGAGATGTCGCCCGCGATGCCGCCTGCCGTCGCGGCGTTGGTGCCGCGAGTGATGACGTTGCCCGCCGCGACCGCCGCCGTGACGACCGACGTCGGCCAGGACCCCGGCGCGTTGGCGCCGAAGAACACCGCGGCGTCCAGGCTCCGTGAGATCGCGTCACGAACCAGCGGCTCGATCTCTCCCCACAGGTCCATGTCGACGTCGTCGAGGACGGCCTCCGGCACCGGGACGATGCAGGCGATCTCCTCGACGTTGAGGTACTTGTTCGCCCAGTTGACTTCCGACGTCTGCTTCAGGCCGGTGTCGCCGTTGACGAAGTACGCGACCGGCAGCGCCGACAGCACCGGCATGCGGACCTGGCCGCGTGCCACCGGCACGCTCGTGAAGCTACCGAGCACTCCGGCGTCGTCGATGAGGCTGCGGATCAGCGCCCGCGAGACCTCCTCCGGGATGGCGGCGGTCGCGTCGGTACGCGAGATGAGGTTGTTGTAGGGCACGGCTCTCTCCTTCGTGTGATGGTTGATCGAGCAGCGGTCCGCGCCCTACAAGGCGCCCAGCCTGGCCGCTACGTCGGGCTTACGTCCGCCCGGCCGAGCGCCGGAGCAGGGTGTTCATGTCGCCCGTCGCGGCAACGTGACGGGTGCCCCCGTCAAGCGACGGGGTTGGCTTGACCAACTCGAGAAGCTGGTCGGCGTCGGCCTCCATCTCCTCCTGCGTGGAGCCTCGGAGCCGATCGACGAGATCCGCCGGCAGCCCCTTGGAAGTAGCGACGCGCAACCGCAGGTTCTCCGCTGCCGCGCGATCCATCTCGCCCTGGAGTCGATCGCGCTCACTGGCGAGCTTCTCCACGTCGGACTTCTTGGACTCCTCGAGCTCCGCGAGCCTCGCGGCGGCGGTCTTGAGGTCGTCGTAGTCGGCGTAGCGACTCTGGATCTGGCCCTTCTCGCGGGCGATCAGGTCGTTGACCTGCTCCTGCGTGAACGTTCTCTCGCCCGATCCGCCGCCACCGGCAGCCTGATCGGTGTCCTTCGCTGCGTTCTCAGTGGACGCATCGTGTGGCATGAACTGGCCTCCATCGTGGGAGTAGGTGCCCGCGGAAACCCCGCGGTGGGGTCTATGAGCCAGGCGGCTCGAAGGTGGGTAGCGCATCGACGTCGGGGCGATCGGGCAGCCCCGCGAGCTTGGTCATCCGCTGGATCTCCTGCGGGCTAAAGCCGGCGCGCTCCCACAGAACCTCGAGCGGGACGCCGAGCGTGCGCAGCTTCACCAAGCCGTCGATGAGCTCACCGAACGACCGGGACTCAGGGTCACGCCAGATCAGTTCCGCCTGCGTTTCGCTGCCGCGTCGCTCGTTTCCAAGCGCTCGAAACGCCAGGCGCATCATGTCCTCATGGCCTTCCTCGAACGCGGGCATCTTGTCGCGCACCTTGGAGATGAGCCCCGTCTCGGCTGCCTTCAACGCGGCGGCCGCAGCGTTGACGATCTGCCCGGACACGTAGTGAGGCGGCATCTTTGTCTGCGCCGTCAAGTGGCGGACGAGGTGTTCACGAGCGACGACGTAGTTGTTGAGGTCCGCCGCGTTGAACTCGGCGACCTTTGCATCCGGGCTTGAGAACGTCCATAGCCGCGACTGCGACGCCTGCAGCTCCGCAGCGCGAGCGGGCTGGCCGGTGACCGGGTCCTTTGGGACCTCAACGCCGAGCAGCACCCGCTGCGGGAACGCCTGGTACTCCGAGCCGATCATCATGTCCGACAGGAGCTTGTTCAGCGCGTCGAAGATCGGGATGCCCGACTTCAGGTCCGAGCGCCCGCCGCGCAGCATCCCCGGGGCGTTGGGCAGCACGATGACCGGCACTTCGCCCAAGCGGTTCTCCCCACCGGGATCATCGGTCCGGGTGGTCCAGTTGATGCGGCCCGATACCCGGCCGCCCGTCGCGGCGAGCTTCTGTTGGGACCGGTACTTCAACGTGACCTGCGGGAGGTAGAGGTTCGCGTACGCGAACCCGTCGTCGTCAGTCCACTTCTTCAGGGCGGCGAGGCGCCGGCGACGATCACCAGGCTCGTGAGCGACGATCACCTGTGACGGGTGCTCGGCGGTGATCCGCGGCGGATCGCTAGAACCCCGCGGCGGCGGCTCCACCAGCCAGTAGGACTCGCCGAGCTTGATCGCCTCGGTGTGCGCCATGTTCGCCTGCGCGTCAAGCCCGTTGGCCTGCCAGATCGCCCACGCCTCATCGTCGGCGGACTGCTCGAGGCCGAAGCGAAACCCCTGGACCATCAGCCGCTCGGCGCTGGAATCAACCACGAGCGGGCACCAGTTGTCAGCGATCGCCGAGAAC
>JACCYP010000060.1 GCA_013696425.1 Thermoleophilaceae bacterium | reverse complement strand
CTTTGGCCGCGTGGCGTCGCCGCGAGCCGATGCGCACGCCAGGGGCGATCGACGAGTCGGCGGGCGAGCTGTCGTCGCGCCCCGACCAGCCGTCACCCTCCGGTGCCGGCGACCCATGAGTTCGGGTGAGGGCGCCCGGGTCTGCTCGAGGCCACGTGAGTGTCCTGGCGGTGTCGGATTGCGAGCAGCTGCTCAACGCGGGCGGGATGGTTGCGCTGCTGCGGTACTAGTTGGCCACGACCGTTGAAGCAGTCGGCTGGTCATCGTCCGCGTCAACGACGCTCTTGCGTCATCAAGACACGGAGGGACTAACGGTGCGAGCGTTCAGTCGCGGCCACGGCGTTGGAGCAATCGGCTGGCGACTGCGCCGAGCAGCGCGCTGGCGACGATCACGATGATCAGCGGGGAGTCGCGAGTCGTCATGAGGTAGTCGACCGTGACGTGCTGGCTGTTGGCGAGGGCGAACCAGATCAGGAGCGCGGCGACGAGGAGCGCCAGCACAAGTCGCGCCTTATCCGGTCTGCGGCTCCGCTGCATCGGCTGATCTTCCTGATCCCGCCGGCCGTCGTCAAACGGCGAGCCGCGGCGGTCTCCCGTCGCTCCGGCACGGTGGTCCCCTCGATGACGGGAGCCCCGCCGGTCACGATCCGGAAGGGTTCACCCCGCGGTGTGGTAGTCGGTGGTCAAGATCTCCACAGCGCTCGATGCTAGTTCGGCTTCGGCTAGCGTCGGCGCCGACCACCCAGTACCGAGAGGAGCCAGATGCTGTTCGGACAGGAGCACGTGGAGCGCTACCGCGCGACCGATGGGAAGGAGGGCCACGACTGGCAGGGGTCGCAGGTGCTGATCCTCACCACCAAGGGCCGCAAGTCCGGTGAGCAGCGCGACACGCCGCTGATCTACGGGCAGAGCGGCGAGGACTACCTGATCGTCGCGTCAAAGGGGGGTGCAGACACGCCGCCGGCGTGGTGGCTCAATCTCCAGGCCGACCCTGAGGCCGAGATCCAGGTCTGGGGCGATCGCTTCAAGGTGCGGGCACGGGAGGCAGGCGCGGAGGAGAAGCCGGTGCTGTGGGAGACGATGACCGGGCACTGGCCCGCCTACGACGACTACCAGAAGCAGACGGAGCGTCCGATCCCGGTGGTCGTGCTCGAGCGCTGAGCATGAGATGAGCGGCAACGAAGCAGGGCGGACGTGCGTGGTCGGAGCGGGTCCGGCCGGTCTGGCGATGATGCGCGCCCTGGGGCGCCACGGCCTCGAGTTCGACTGCTTCGAGCGCCACGAGGACGTCGGCGGGATCTGGGACCAGGCGAACCCGGGCTCGCCCGTCTACGACTCGGCGCACTTCATCTCCTCGCGGTCGCTGTCGGGCTTCCACGGCTATCCGATGCCCGAGCACCTGCCCGACTACCCCGACCACCGGCAGGTGCTCACCTACCTGCGCGACTTCGCCGACGCCTACGGGCTGCGCGAACGCGTGACCACGTCCACCGCGGTCGAGCGCGCGGAGCCCGAGCCCGGCGGCGGCTGGCGGGCGACGTTGGCCGGCGGCGAGGTACGCGGCTACGACCAGCTCGTCTGCGCGAACGGGACGACCTGGGATCCGAGCAGCCCCGAGCTCGAGGGCGACTTCGCCGGGCAGATCCTCCACTCGGGCGCCTATCGGTCCACGGCGACCTTCGCGGGGAAGCGGGCGTTGGTGGTCGGCGCCGGCAACTCCGGCGTGGACATCGCCTGCGACGCCGCCCAGAGCGCCGAGGCCGCCTGGATCAGCATGCGCCGCGGCTACCACGTGGTCCCCAAACACATCTTCGGGACGCCCGCCGGCGTCTTCGCCGAGAGCGGGCCCGAGCTGCCGATGTGGGCCGCCCAGCGGATCCTGCCCGCGCTCATCCGCCTGCAGACCGGCAACCAGCAGCGCCTCGGGCTGCCGAAGCCCGACCACCGCCTCTTCGAGACCCACCCGATCCTCAACTCCCAAATCCTCCACCACCTGAGCCACGGCGACATCGGCGTCAAGCCGGATGTACGCCGCCTTGACGGCGAACATGTCGAGTTCGCCGACGGCACCCGCGAGCGGGTCGACGTGGTGGTGCTCGCGACCGGTTACCGCTACTCGATCCCCTACCTCGACCAGGAGCTGATCGACTGGAAGGGCGGCCGCCCGCAGCTCTACCTGCACCTCTTCAGCCCCCGCCGCGAGGACCTCTACGGCATCGGCTTCACCGAGGGCGACGGGGGCGCATACGCGCTCTTCGACGAGATGGCCGACCTGATCGCCAACGCGATCGCCACCAGCTCGGCCGATGCCGGCGGCCGACGTGAGCGGCTGGAGCGCACCCGCCGCGGGCCGCCGCCCGACGTGAGCGGCGGCGTGCGGCACGTGCCCTCCGATCGTCACGCCTCCTACCTGCACCTCCCGGCCTACCGGAAGGCGGCGGCGGCGCTGCGCTCCGACATGGGCTGGCTCGAGCCGTCGTGGACGAGCCCGTGAGCGAGCCCTACGTGCACGGCTACCGGCCGCGGGAGAACGAGCGGCTGCAGGATCAGGCGGGGACGCTCGAGGAGCTGCTGCACCGGGACACCGCCTACGCCGCCGGCGAGAAGGTGCTCGAGGCCGGCTGCGGCATCGGCGCCCAGACGGTGGCGCTCGTGGCGCGCAGCCCGCAGGCCCGGTTCACCTCGGTCGACATCTCCGCCGAATCGGTTGCCGAGGCGCGGCGCAGGGTGGATGAGGCAGGGCTCGGCAACGTCGAGTTCCGCCAGGCCGACATCTTCGATCTCCCGTTCGAGCCCGCCTCCTTCGACCACGTCTTCGTGTGCTTCGTGCTCGAGCACCTGCCGCGGCCGGTCGAGGTCGTGAGGCTCCTCACGGGGCTCATCCGCCCCGGCGGGACCATCACCGTGATCGAGGGCGACCACGGCTCGGCCTACTTCCATCCGCTCAGCCCGGCGGCCGACGAGGCGATCGAGTGCCTGGTCGAGCTCCAGCGCCGGGCCGGCGGCAACGCGCTGATCGGCCGCGAGGTCTACCCGCTGATGGTGGAGGCCGCGGTCGGCTCGGTGAGCGTCACCCCGCGGGTCGTGTACGTCGACTCGAGCCGCCCTGACCTCGTTGATGGCTTCACGAGGAAGACCTTCACGGCGATGATCGAGGGCGTGCGCGAACCTGCGCTCGCCGCCGGGCTGATCGAGCCCGAGCGCTTCGACGAGGGCATCGCTGATCTCCACCGCGCGGCGGAGGCCGGCGGCGTCTTCAACTACACGTTCTTCAAAGGCGTGGGAACCGCCTAGCCGGCCGGACGCCCCGTCGGCAGTGGCCTAGACCCGGGGCGTCGGGCGCCGGCCAAACGCACCCGTGAAATAGTGGCGCCGTGGACCCAGCGGTGAAGCAGAAGGTCGGCGAGCGGCTCGAGGACCTCTATGGCCGCCAGCGCGAGGTGCCGCCCGACGAGATCGACGGCTTCTATACACCCGGGACCGGCTACCGCGGTGTCGAGGATGCCGACGGCGAGTTGGACGTATTCGGCGTCTGCCTCACCGGCTCAGAGGGAAACATCTTCGGCGCGGGCGACTTCGAGCAGGGCTTCCCGCTGCAGTCGATCTCGAAGGTGATCGCCTACGGGCTGGCGCTCGACGACCACGGGCGCGACGCCGTGCTCGAGCGCGTCGGGGTCGAGCCGAGCGGTGAGGCGTTCAACTCGCTCGAGTTCGACGAGAGCCACCAGCGCCCGTTCAACCCGATGGTGAACGCCGGGGCGCTCGTGACCACCGACCTGATCAAGGGCTCGAGCAGCGAGGAGAAGCTCGAGCGCTTCATCGAGACCCTCAGTGGCTACACCGGACGCGACGACCACGCCGCGGACGCGAAGGTGTTCGAAGCTGAGCTGAAGGACGCCGACCACAACCGCGCGGCGGCCTACCTCATGCGCAGCAATGAGATGCTGGACGGGAAGGTCGAGGACGTGATCGAACTCTACCTACACCAGTGCTCGGTGCACGTGACCGCCCGCGATCTCGCGGTGATGGCCGCCACGCTCGCCAACGGGTGCATCAACCCGCTCACCGGCCGCCAGGCGGGCTCGCCCGACCGGACGCGCGACCTCCTGAGCGTGATGTACACGTGCGGCATGTACGACTTCGCCGGGGAGTGGGCCTACTCCGTCGGCTTCCCGGCCAAGAGCGGCGTGAGCGGAGGCGTGCTGGCGGTGGTGCCCGGCAAGATGGGCATCGGCGTGTTCTCGCCCGGCCTCGACGCCAACGGGAACAGCGTACGCGGCATACGTGTGTGCCAGGAACTGTCGGAGCGCCTCGGCCTGCATGTGTTCGCCTCCGAGGCCGAGGACTCCCTGCTCGGGCGAGCGGGCCAGCGCTGACCGCATACAACCCGGAACGATGGTCGGACCTGTTCGTGGCGAGTGCGGGCGCGTCCGCCGCGCTCACCTGATCGCCGAGAGCGGCGGAGGCCTCAACTGGATCCTCGCCGGGATGATCGGCGCGATCGTCGGGGCCGTGGCGAACGCGTGGGTCCTGCTCGTCGAGATCCTGCGCTGAGTACGGTTCCGCGATGCGCGAAATAGCTCCGGAGCTCTGGCTCCTCGACGGCACCCCCAAGGACAACCGCAACGTGTACGTCGCTGGGGATGTGCTGATCGACGCCGGCATGAACTTCGACAAGGGCCGGATCCTCAAGCAGATCGAGGGCCGCAGCATCACCGCGCATGCGCTCACCCACGCGCACGTGGACCACTACGGGGCCAGCCACGCGATCTGCGATCAGCTCGGTCTCCCGCTGTGGTGCGGCACGCTCGACGTCGAGGCGGTCGAGGAGGGCAAGAACGTCGGCCGCGGCGGGCGCAAGCTGCCCGGCCCGCACAAGCACAAGGTCTCCAAGGCGATCGGCGAGGGCGACGAGGTCGCGGGCTTCACAGTGCTCGACGTGCCGGGGCACTCGCCCGGCCACGTGGCCTACTGGCGCGAGTCCGACCGCACGCTCATCTGCGGCGACGTGATGTGGGGCTACAACCCGTTCACCCTGCGCGGCGGCATCCGCGAGCCGTTTCCCGCCTTCAGCCCGGATGCCAACCGTAACCGCGAGTCTGCGCGCCGGCTGGCCGCGCTCGAGCCGGCTGTGGTCGCATTCGGGCACGGTGCGCCGTGCACGGACCCGGCCGTGTTCGCCGCCGCCGTGGCGAAGCTCGGATAGCTTCAAGCGCGCTTGAACTAGACTCGGGCCCATGTCCGAGCAGCTCACCATCGGCGAGGTCGCCGACCGCAGCGGCGTCGCCACTTCGGCGCTGCGCTTCTACGAGGACCGCGGCCTCATCTCCTCCGATCGAAACGGCGCGGGGCACCGCCGCTACTCGCGTGCGGTGATCAGGCGGATCGCCTTCATCACCTACGCGCAGCAGGTGGGGTTGATGAGCCTTGAGGAGATCGGGGCCGAGCTGGCGAAGCTGCCTGAGAACCGCGTGCCGAAGCGCCGCGACTGGGACCGGCTCTCGCGCGCGTGGGAGGGGCGGATCGACGCCCGGATCGCGGAGCTCGAGCGCCTCAAGCAGGGGCTCACCGAATGCATCGGGTGCGGCTGTCTCTCACTCGATCGCTGCAAGCTCGCCAACCCTGGCGACCGCGCCGCACGGCACGGGCCGGGCCCGCGTTTCTGGGCCGGCGATCCGCGCCCCGCGTCCTAGGCAGGCGGGCCGCCGGTCTGGGCGGGGGTTTTCAAGAAGGCACGCTATTGGCAGCTTGTCAACAATTTGGTCTACGATGTGGACGGATGTCAGTTGCACCCGCACAGAGGCTCGCTCCGGCCCAGCGCCGGCAGCAGCTCGTCGAGGTCGCGTTCGAGCTCTTTGGCAAGCGCGGCTACGAGGACGTGGCGCTCGAGGACGTGGCCGAGGCCGCGGGGGTCAAGCGCGGCCTTATCTACCACTACTTCCCCGCCGGGAAGCCGGACCTGTTCGCGGGCGCGCTCGCTGAGGGGCTGACCCGCGGGATCGGCCAGGTCGACGTCGACCCCGATCGCGGGATCGACGAGAAGCTGCCGCGCAACGTGAAGATGTTCCTCGACCTCGCCGAGAACAACGACCCGATCTACCGGATCTTCCGCGACGCCCGGCGCATCGAGCATCCGAGCTTCACGCCGGTGATCGAGGGAATCCGCGAGGCGCTCGCGCGCGACATCGCCTTCAACCACCTCGGAACCCGCGAGCCGGCACCCGCCGTGCTCGTGGCGCTCGAGGGGTGGCAGGCGATGATGGCCACGATGATGGACGTGTGGGTCGACAAGGGGAACGTGACCCGCGCCGAGCTCGAGGAGCTGATCACGACGTTGCTCCCACGGATCATCGAGACCGCCGCCGCGGTCGAGCGCTAGCCTCGCGGCATCGCCTCCTTCGCGATCGGCCAGCCCGCACCGGCTTTTGAGCTCCCCGATACCGCGGGAGCGAGCCACAGAGTGCCCGCCGACCAGGCGCCGGCCGCCACCGTGATCGTCGTGACGTGCAATCACTGCCCCTACGTGCACGCCTGGAACCCGCGCCTGCGCGGGGTGGCCGAGGAGTACGCACCGCGGGGCGTGCGCTTCCTCGCCATCAACTCGAACGACTCGACTACCTACCCGGCCGACTCGCTCGAGCGGATGCGGCAGTTCGTGAGCGACCAGGACTGGCCGATGCCCTACCTGCACGACGAGTCGCAGGACGTGGCGCGCGCGCTCGGCGCCGTGGCCACGCCGCACGTGTTCGTGCTCGACGGCGAGCACCGGCTCGCCTACACGGGCGCGCCGGACGAGGACCACAAGGACGAATCGCGGGACGCCGCGTGGCTGCGCGGCGCTCTCGACGCCGTGCTGGCGGGACAGGATCCCGCCCCGGCCGAGACCCCACCGCGGGGCTGCTCGGTCAAATGGCGCGCCTGACCCGGGTTTTCCCGACTCGACCGACCGTCTAAAACCGGTCCGCCGGGTTGGACACGGGGGCGGAAGGCCCGGAGGGCGATCGCGGGAACACTTCAGCCATGAGGATCGCCGCAGTCGCAGCGCCCTTCGAACGGGGCATCGAGCCGAGCCTGAGGACCGCCGAGCGCATGATCCGGCGCGCCCGCGCCGCAGACGCGTCGCTGCTCGTGCTGCCCGAGTGCGCGCTCGGCGGCCACCTCGGCGACGCGCTCGACCCGCACGGTCCGGAGATCGACCGCCTGGTGGCCATGGCAGGCGACCTCGTGGTGTGCGCCGGCTATACCGAGAAGGCGCGCGGCGGCTCCTACAGCGCGGCGGTGTGCGTGAACGGCGAGGGCGTGCTCGGCCGCCACCGCAAGGTCCACATCCCGCCGTCGGAGGCCGGCCTGTTCCGCCCGGGCGACGGTTTCGCCGCCTTCGACACCCCGATGGGCCGCGTCGGGATGCTGCTCTGTTACGACAAGGTCTTCCCGGCCGCCGCGCTCGCGCTCGCGCTCGACGGTGCACAGGTTGTGGCCTCGATGGCCGCCTGGCCCGTGTGCCGCACGAACCCGGCCGCGCGCGTGGGTGACGATCGCCAGACGCGCCAGTTCAATCTCCTCGACCAGGCGCGCGCGCTCGAGAACCAGATGGTCTGGGCCTCGGCGAACCACTCCGGCCGCTACGCCGGGCTCACCTTCATCGGCCACGCCAAGGTGGTCGACCAGGGCGGCATCGTCCAGGCGCGCACGTGCGCGCGCGGGGGCATTGCACTTGCGGATGTCGACGTCTCGCGAGCACTCGGCAGGGGCACGCCGTACAGCCATCTGGACGATCGCCGCCCCTCGTCGTATCCGGTAGCGGCTTAACTAGAGCCATGTGCGGAATTGCAGCGCAGTTCGGGTCGTCGGACCCTGCCCTCGGTGAGCGCATGCTCGACCGGCTCGCCCATCGCGGTCCCGATGACCAGGGCTCGGCTGAGATCGGCGGCAGCTGGCTCGGGCACCGGCGCCTCTCGATAGTCGATGTCGAGGGCGGCCACCAACCGCTGAGCGGCGACCGGCTGATGCTCGCGGGCAACGGCGAGGTCTACAACCACGAGGACGTCCGCGACGCGCTCGCCGCCCGCACTTTCTCGACGAAGTCCGACAACGAGGTCGCGCTCCACCTCCTCGAGGAGGAGGACCCCGACGCGCTCTGCGCGCTAGAGGGCATGTTCGCCTTCGTTGCGGCGGGCGAGGGCGGCTACTTCGTCGCTGCGCGCGATCCGGTCGGGATCAAGCCGCTCTACTGGGCGCGGCGCGGTACCGACGTGCAGTTCGCGTCTGAGATGAGAGCCTTCGATCCCGAGTGGCTTCCAGCGGTGCGGCCGTTCCCGCCGGGCTACCACTGGACGCCGCTGCGTGGCCTGGTGCGCTTCAACCGCGCCGCCCCGCTCGCGGTGCCCGAGCCGGTGAGCGATCCGTTGGCGGACCCGCCGGAGGAGGTCGCGGCGCAGGTGCGCGAGGAGCTGATCGGCTCGGTCGGGCGTCAGATGATGGGTGACGTCCCGGTGGGCGTGTTCCTCTCCGGCGGCCTCGACTCGAGCCTCGTGGCGGCGATCGCCGCCCGCCGGCTTCCGGACGGTGAGCGGCTGCCGACCTTCGCCGTCGGCACCGAGGGCAGCCCGGACCTCGAGGCCGCGCGCGAGGTGGCGCGCATCCTCGGCACCGACCACCACGAGCGGATCTATGACGCCGAGGAGGCGATCGGTGCACTGCCCGAGGTGGTGCGCACGATCGAGTCCTTCGACCCCTCGCTCGTGCGCAGTGCGGTGCCGAATTACCTGCTCGCAGAGATGACAGCGGAGCACGTGAAGGTCGTGCTCACCGGGGAGGGAGCTGACGAGCTCTTCGCCGGCTACGAGTACCTGCGCGAGCTCGATCCGGAGCCGCTGCAGGCGGAGCTCGTGCGCACCGTGGAGGGCCTGCACAACCTGAACCTCCAGCGCTGCGACCGCGTGACCATGGCCCACGGGCTCGAGGCGCGCGTGCCGTTCCTCGACACGCAGGTGATCAACTTCGCGCTCTCCCTGCCCGCCGAATGGAAGCTCTCGGGACCGGGGAGGCCGGAGAAGCTGCTGCTGCGGCGCGCGTTCGAGGGCTGGCTGCCGGAGGAGTTCCTCTGGCGTGAGAAGTCGCAATTCGGCGACGGCAGCGGCGCCGCCGACGTGCTCCAGCACCACTTCGCGGACTCCGTGAGCGAGGCCGAGCTGGCCGGCGAGCGCTCCGAGGCCGAACCCCCGGTGCGCACCCGCGAGGAGCTCGCGTACTGGCGCTTCTTCAAGGAAGCCCTGCAAGGCGTGCGGACCGAGGAGACGGTCGGCCGCTTCGCCACTGCCTGAGGGCCGGCGGCATTCCTCGCAAAGCGCTGGCCGGCGTGCGCTGGTACGGCGGCAACGGGTGCTCCCGGAAGGGCCACTTCATTCAATGCGACATCGGCGACTTCGTGCGCGAGCAGGAAGCCGTGGTGCGGGTGAGGGTAAAGGGCTACAAGCGCGGCTCCTACATCTCGACATCGAAGGTCTACGCCAACGGTGATGACCCCAACGGCGGAAACGGCCAGGTGTCGATGACCACCGGCATCAAGGCCAAGCGGGACCGCTAGCGGTCACCGCCAGGCGGGGCCATTCCGACCTCGCGCGGCACTAGCTTTCGCGCCCGCCGATGACCCTTCCGCCCTGGCCCAAAGACCGCCCCCTGAGGGCGTGGCAGCTCGATGCGGTGGAGCGGCTCTCCGCCCACACGGGCACGAGCTTCCTCGCCTCCGCCACTCCGGCCGCCGGCAAGACCACATTCGGTCTGCGCGTGGCCCACGACATGCTGTCCTCGGGCCGGGTGAAGCGCGTGGTGGTGGCAGGGCCCACCACCCACATCTGCCGCCAGTGGGCGCTCGCCGCGGCGCGCGTGGGCATCGACCTGGAGCCGAATCGCCCGAACGGCGACGGCGCCGAGCCGAGCGACCTCCACGGCGTGGCCGTGACCTACCAGACCATCGCCTCCGGGCCTCGGATCCACGCACTCGCCGCGTCCAGGCGCCCGACGCTGCTTATCGCCGACGAGCCCCACCACATGGGCGACCAGGCGAGCTGGGGCGTGGCAGCCCGCACCGCCTTCGACGGCGCGGCGTTCCGCCTGCTGCTGTCGGGCACGCCGTTTCGCTCGGACAACTCGGCCATCCCGTGGGTCGACTACGACAACGACGGGATGAGCCGCGCCGATCACACCTACGGCTACCCGCAGGCACTGATCGACCGGGTCTGCCGCCCGATCACCTTCCTTCCCTACGACGGCGAGATGGAATGGCGCAGCGACGGCCGCCTGCGCAGCGCGAACTTCGAGACCGTGCTGCCGCGAGCCGAGGACGCGCGGCGCCTGCGCACCGCACTCGAGGCCGACGGCGACTGGATGGGCGAGGTGCTCGAGGACGCCGACGAGAAGCTCACCGACGTCCGCGACGAGGGCCACGCCGAGGCGGGCGGCCTCGTTATCTGCTCGGATCAGGAACACGCCCGCGCGGTGGCCGCGCGGCTCATGCGGATCACCGGCGAGAAGCCCGAGATCGTGATGAGCGACGAGCCCGAGGGCAGTGCCCGCATCGCCCGCTTCGCCGAGGGCAGGCGGCGCTGGCTCGTGTCGGTGCTGATGGTGTCCGAGGGCGTCGACATCCCGCGCCTGCGCGTGGGCGTCTACGCGACCCCCGCGCGCACGGAGCTGTTCTTCCGCCAGGTGGTGGGGCGCTTCATCCGCCGCACCCCGGCGCCCGCACGGCAGATGAGCTACCTGCTTCTCCCCGCGGACATCCGCCTGAAGCGCCTCGCGCATGAGATCGAGGACGAGCGCCGTCACGCGCTCGAGCTGATGAACGGCGCGGAGGACGAGGAGCTCGAGGAGCGTGCCGAGCGAACACCGGCCGGCGTCGCCTTCGAGGCGCTCTCCTCGAGCGGCCAGCTCGAGGGCACGATCATGTCCGGCACGGCGCTGCAGCTGTTCGCGACCGAGGATCCAGAGCCGGTAAAGGCGAGCCGCGGGCGCAGCGAGAGCGCGGACGCCACGTTCGTGTCGCGCGAGAAGCTGCGCGACCAGCGTGCATACCTCGTCAGCGAGCTCTCGCGTAAGCGCCGCGAGCCACACTCGCGCGTACAGAGCTGGGTGAACAATCAGACCGGCGCGACGAGTGTGAAGGCGGCGACGCGGGAGCAGCTCGAGAAGGGCAACGCCCTGCTGGTCCGCCAGCTCACCGGACGCTGAACCCAGCACTTACCTATCCTCAGGGGACTCGCGTGGCTCCCACCACTCCCCCCAGAGCGCTCAAGAAGCTCGTGAGCCGTTACGACCCCGTCGTGGCCGGGCTCAACGGCGACAGGCTCCGCGTGCGGCTGGCGGTCGAGGACGGCGATGACTGGGACGCCGTGCTCGAGGATGGCTCGGCGCGGCTCTCGAAGCCCGACGGGCGCCCGAGCGCGACGCTGAGCGCCGACCGCGAGACCTGGGAGCTGATCGCCGGCGACGTGCGCGGCGGGATGGAGGCCTTCGAGGCAGGCAGGCTGTCGGTGCGCGCGAACCTCCACCTCGGCGTGGCCTTCCTCGCGGGCACGAGCGGGGCGGGCGAGGAGGGCGGGCTGCATTTCGAGGAGGTGGACACCCGCCTGGGAGCGATCTCCACGCTCCAGGCTGGCGAGGGCCCGGCCGTGCTGGCGATCCACGGCCTGGGCGGAACGAAGGCGTCCTTCCTGCCGACCGTCGCCGACCTCGCACCGGCGGGTTTCAGGGTGATCGCCCTCGACCTGCCCGGTTTCGGCGATTCGGTGAAACCGCTCGGAGCCGACTACGACGCGCGCTTCTTCGCGCGCGCGGTCGAGGACGTGATCGGCGCGCTCGGCCTCGATCATCCGCACCTGATCGGCAACTCGCTCGGCGGGCGCGTGGCGCTCGAGGTGGGGCTGCGCAGCCCGCAGCGGATCGGCAAGCTGGTGCTGCTCGCGCCGTCGATGGCCTGGCGGCGCAAGCGCCCGTGGGCGCCGCTGCTGCGGCTCGTGCCGCCGGAGCTCGGCGCCATCCAGCCGGCGCCGCGCGCGGTGGTGGAGCGGATCGTGGGCGGGGTCGTGCCGGGCGCGAAGGACGGCTGGACCGCCTCGGGCGTCGACGAGTTCATGCGCGCCTACCTCACTCCGCGCGGACGGGCCGCGTTCTATGCGGCGGCGCGGCAGATCTACCTGGAGGAGCCCCACGGCGAGAACGGATTCTGGCCGCGACTCGAGGGGCTGCGGCCGGAGTCGCTGTGGGTGTGGGGCAAGCACGACCAGCTCGTGCCGCTCGCGTTCGCGCGCCACGTGACCGACGCGCTGCCCGGTGCCGGTCATCTCGAGCTCGCCTGCGGGCACGTTCCGCAAGTGGAGCG
>JACCYP010000054.1 GCA_013696425.1 Thermoleophilaceae bacterium | reverse complement strand
TCTCGGTCTGGGCCACCCAGTTCGGCGAAGGTGAGGCAAAGGGGGCTCGTGACTACAGAACGTGGCGAGAGGAGACTGAGGCCACAATGCCGTGGCAGGGGACGGTCGACGGTGCGGTGGACGTGGGACCGAACGCCGTCCTGATCGCAGCGACGCTCACAGTAGAGGGAGCCTCGAGCGGTGCGTCCGGTGAGCAGCGCATCTGGTCCGTCGTCACGGTTCGAGACGGGAAGCTCACGCGGACCGAGACCTACAAGGACCCGGTTCAGGCCCTCGAAGCCGTGGGGCTGTCGGAGTAGGCCGTCATGGGCGCGGGTGGTTTCGAACCACCGACCTCTCGCGTGTGAAGCGAGCGCTCTCCCACTGAGCTACGCGCCCGGGAGCGGCAGCGAGTCTAGCTCCGGAGGGCTAGACTCGGCCACGGACCGTGCTAGGCGGGGAGGTAGCGGTGTCCTGTCGCTCGCAATCCGCTCTAGCGAGGCCGAATCCCCAGTCTGAGGGGCCGAGGCCGTGGGGTCAGTCGATCGCTCCCAGCGTTGATGGCCAGGTCCCGCGCGGTGAACGCTTGCGAACCAGGTCAGATCCGGAAGGAAGCAGCCTTAAGCGAATCCGTTCATGCGCCGTGGGTCAGCCTGGCAGGAGCCGGGAAACGAACGAAACGCCCGCGGTGTCGGCTTCGAAGCCGGGTGCACGGTCCATACTCACCGTCATGCGTTCCCTGCTCTTCATCATCGTCATGGCGCTCGCGCCCGCCGCGTCGCAGGCGGCCGAGGTGAGCGTCCTCGCCGACGAGAAGGACAAGCCGATCGCCTACCAGGCGGCGCCGGGCGAGGTCAACAAGGTCCGCGCCGGGGCCCCGGCCGGCATCGCGAACCAGCTGAGGGTGAGCGACCCGGGCATCCCCGTCACCGTCGCCGCGACCGCCTCGAGCTGCACGTCGGAGAGCACGGCCGGGTTCCTGTGCACGGGCGGTCCGAAGCTGTTCATCGTGCTCCTCGATGACGGTGACGACGTGTTCGCCGGCAGCGCGTCGGCGACCGTCTTCATGGTGGAGGGCGGCATCGGCGAGGACGTGATCCGCAACGCCAGCCAGGCGCAGGGCGACGATGGCGACGACACGCTCGTGGCACCTGGAGCCGACTCGATCCTCGACGGCAACGATGGCGACGACATCCTCACCGGCTACCTCGGCGAGGACATTATCGGCGGCGGTGCCGGTGCCGATCGGATCCGCGGCGGCGGTGGCCGCGACGAGGCCCGCGGCGGCGACGGCAACGACGTCATCGACGGCGGGCCCGGCCAGGACCGGATCTACGGCGAGAAGGGCAACGACAAACTGAGCGTGGGCGCCGGCGCCGCCAACTTCGCCGACGGCGGCGCGGGGCGCGACACGATCAACGCGCGCAACCGCCAGAGGGACAGGATCAACTGCGGCCCGGGCCGCGGCGACGTGGCCACGGTCGACGAGGTCGACCGCGTTCGCAACTGCGAGACCGTCCGAATCCGCCGCTAGCGCGGTAGACCGCTAAAGCGGGAGCTTGCCGCGGCCCTTGCGGCCCGCGCTTGCACTCTTGTTTGTTGCCTTCCTTGACGTGCCGAACGGCTTCTGGAGCCAATGGCCGAGCTTCCCCGGCGCCTTGGACGCCCCGCTCTGCCCGACGCCGAGCGTCTTGTCGACGCCCTTCTGCGGCCCCGATGAGAGCCGCGGCAGCAGGAATGCGAGGACCAGAAGCACGATGCAGACAGCGACGATTCCTCCGATGAGCATGCGGGATACCTACCCGCAGCGGCCGGATAGCAACCGCCA
This sequence comes from Thermoleophilaceae bacterium, assembly GCA_013696425.1. Taxonomy (GTDB): domain Bacteria; phylum Actinomycetota; class Thermoleophilia; order Solirubrobacterales; family Thermoleophilaceae; genus JACCYP01. The sequence goes on along the minus strand of JACCYP010000054.1, from coordinate 795 downwards.
CGACCGGTTCGACGCCACGAGCCGGTAGCCGGAAGGCACGCGGGCATCGAAGCGCTCGGGGTCCTTCGGGTCGAGGATCGAGAGCTGGCGCACCCGCTCGTCCACCGGCTCGACGTACACCCCCCGCGGCCCCGGTCGGGTGAGCTGCGCTGAGACGATGTCCGCCGGCGAGCGCTCGGTCCAGAAGGCGAGCTCGGGCACGGGCCGGTGGTTCGGCACGTAGATCGTGCCGCAGGCATCGATGGCTGCAGCCGCACGCGGCGTGCGCACGAGGTCGAGCAGGTCGGCCTGCGCGCGGTCGCGCGCGGCGATGTCGTCGCGCAGCGCGTCGAGGCGGTCGACCTGCGAGGGGATGAAGACGGCGAAGGCGACGAGCACGACGGCGCCTCCGAGCTTCCACGCGCGCCGCGCGCGGTGGAGCGCCGGGAGCGCCGTCCAGCCGAGCGCCGCGAGGGCGGCGAACAGCGCGAGCATCGCGCCCGCGAGGAAGAGGTAGCGCCCGAGCAGGGAGAGCCCCCCGGCCGCGAGCACCAGGTAGGCGACGCCGTTGAGCACCGCGATCGCGGCCGGCAGCAGCGTGCGCGAGCGCAGGTACGCGAGTCCCGCGGCGAAGCCGATCACCGACGCCACGAGCTCCGGTGCGCGCAGGATCTCGCCGAGCCGCCGGGGCAGCACGGAAGGCACGGAGCCAAGACCCGTCTCGCGCCCGAGCTCGGCGGCCAGGTCGCGTGTGCCGGTGAAGGACCACAGCGGGTCGCCGGTGACGATCAGGTCGGTGAGCGCCCACAGCAGCGG
>JACCYP010000337.1 GCA_013696425.1 Thermoleophilaceae bacterium | reverse complement strand
CCTCAGAAGTAGACGGCGGCGCCGTTGCCGCCGGTGCACGTGACGTTCGCCCCGCCGCGGCAGGTCATGGTGAATGTACGGCCGGTGGCATCGCTGAAAACCTCGACGGTCGGGCTATCGGAGGACTCGAAGGCGCTGCGCACGTTCTGAGCGAACCCGCACGTCGTAACCGAGCTGGCGCGGAGGCCGCCGCCGCAGTCCTTGGTCGAGCTCGATGGCCCGGAAGGCGTACCGGGCTTCGGCGCGGCGGTCGTGGTGGTCTTGCCGCCGGACTCGCGCTTGCGCTCGGCGCGATCCCGCTTGAGCTCGCGCTCGAGCTGCTTGACACGCTCCTCCTGCCTGACCTGATCCTTCGCGTCCTCGATCTCGGACTCGCTGGCTCCGTCGTCCCCACCGCAGGCGGCGAGCGATGTGGCGAGAAGGACCATGATGAGGACGCTCAGTCTGCGCATGCCCGGAGTCTATGCCGATAGCGGTCTTGCAAGGAAGAGGCGGGCGACGCGTGCACCGCACGCAAGCCCGCCGATGACGCAGAGATGGAGCTTGTGCAGACAGGTGCCCCCACGCAACCCGAGCTCGGGTCCGAGCAGCTTGTGATCAGCGATCTCGAGCATCAGTCGCGAGAGGAGCAGATCCTGTTCGATCTGGGCCGGAGTTGGCCACGGCGCGCTCACGCCCCACTGGGTGATGCTGGCTTGGGGAATCAAACGTCCGGCTCCACGGTCGTGTTGACGATCACGCCGAGGGGGCGGTGAGCGGGGTGGGAATGCTCGGTCCGTTCATCAGTCGTAGGGGTGCCAGCCGAAGACCTTGCTGCCGCGGGCGCAGTAGCCACCGCTGCGAAAGCCGGAGCCCGAGCTGCACTTGAAGCCCGACGGGCGCTTCCCGCCGCCGCTGCCGTAGAGCCGGTAGACCCAGCTCTTTGCGAAGCGGCAGCTGACGCCCTGCTTGTAGAAGACGTGCGGTGTGCCACCGAGCTTGATCGAGTCGCAGGCGCTTGCGCCAGCACTCGGAGCCTCAGCGTTAGTCGTTGGCGCCATTGCGCCGAGCGCGAAGGCGCAAAAGAGCGCGGCGAGTAGTCGGATTTTCAAGGCGGCCTCCCAGCAAGGTTAGTCGAGTCCTCCTACCAGAGTGCACCAGGGGGCGCCGAGGCGCCAGACCGACATACGTCCAGAGGTGTACAGGCCGCCCGGCCCGTGCCGACAGGAAGGTCGGGCCCGCAGTTGGCGGACGCCTAATCACGACTTCTTGAGGGAAATGGAATGAAGACATCGATCATCATGGGCCGTGAAGGAATCGAACCTTCAACCTTGGGCTTAAGAGGCCCCTGCTCTACCAATTGAGCTAACGGCCCGGCGAACCGGGCAGTGTAGAAGGCGTCAGGCCTCTGCGGCGGCCGCGAGGGCTTCGTCGCGCGAGGGGTGGATCTGGAAGACGCGGTCGAGGCCGGTGATCTCGAAGATCTTCGTGATGTTGGGGTCGCTGCAGACGATCAGCAGCGTTCCGCCGGCGGGCCGCAGGCGCTTCACGCCACCCACAAGGACGCCGAGCGTGGTGGAGTCGATGAAGGTCGCCTTGGAGAGGTCCACGACCACGCGCTTCTTCCCGCTCTCGATGATCTCGAGCAGGCGCTCCTTGAACTCGGGCGCGGTGTAGAGATCGACCTCGCCGCCCAGGGCGATGACCTGGGTGTCTCCGTCGATCTCTGAGTCTTGAATCTGGAAGTTCATTGGGAGGTATCCGTACCGCTGGGTGTGGAAGATTATCCCTGGCCGCAGAACTGGCGCGCCGTCGCCTCGTTCTTGGCCTGTTCGATGAACGCCTTCACCTGGGCCTTCTGCTCCTTGCCCCTGGCCAGGTCGACCGCTTTGTCCCCTGCAAGCTCGGCCTTTCGGGTCTGCTTCGCGAGCGAGGCGCAGGCCGACAGCTGCAGGTAGCTCTGGGCGCTCGGCTTCGCGTCGGCGAAGATCTCCGCGGCGTCGGCCGCGCGCTCGCCGCGGTTCAGGCCGTTCGGCCCGAACACGAGCACCGCGAAGCGCGCGCTGCCGTCGTCTGGACTGTCGTCGAGCGCGACGTAGCGCACCCAGGCGTCGGCGGCCTTCTGGAGATCCTTCTGGCCCTCGGCGCCGATCGCGCCCGTCTGCTCGTTGGCGTCGGCGGTGGCCAGCTGGTAGTTGTCGCGGATCAGCTCGCGCAACGCGGCCTGGTCCTGCGGGTTCGCCGCGACCTTCTTCTCGTTCTCCTCGATCCGCTTCTCGACGATCGAGTCGCCGTTGTTCCCGCTGTTGCCGCCCGTGAAGGCGTCCACGAGGCCGCCGCTCACGTCACCGCCGATGCCGAACAGCACCAGGCCGCCGCCCATGAGGATGGCGAGGGTGAGATACACGGCCTGGACGACGCGCTTGCGCTTGCCCTGAAGGTCGAAGAGCACGGGCAGAGAGTAGCCGCGGGGAGCTTAGGAGCTGTCGCCAGGCGTCTCGGTGACCGCGGCGTCGGCGATCGCCTTGTCCGGGCGGCCGAGCCAGGCTGCGAGCACGATCGAGAACTCGTACAGCAGTATCAGCGGGATCATCTCGAGGATCATCGTCACCGGATCCACGCTCGGGAGCGCGGCGGCGAGGATCGCCAGGCCGAGAATCGCGTAGCGGCGGTTCTTGCGCAGCTTCTCGGGCGTGGTGATCCCGAGGCGGCACAGCGTGAGGACGAGGATCGGCACCTGGAAGAGCACGCCCATCAGCAGCAGCCCGAGGGTCGCGAAGGAGTAGTAGTCCTTCGCCCGGATCTCGGTCTGGAAGTTCTCCGCGTTGAAACCCAGGAGGAAGTCCAGGGCGGGAGGCAGGACGATGTAGTAGGCGAAGACGACGCCGCCGATGAACAGCACCGGCACCATCAGCATCATCGGCAGGGCGACCTTCTTCTCCGTCGGCGAGAACGCCGGCAGGACGAAGGAATAGACCTGGTAGAGCAGGAATGGCAGGCAGATCAGGATCGCCGCGTAGGCGCACACCGTGAGCGTGGTGAGGAACGGCTCAGTCGGGCTGAAGGTGATCGGGTCACGACCGTCCAGCGGACGCTGGATCGTGTCGAGCACGAAGTCCTTCTGCCAGAAGCAGACGCCGTAGGCCGCGATGAGCGCGCCCAGTGAGACGACGATGCGCGTGCGCAGCTCGTCGAGGTGGTCGACCACCGAAAGGCGGTCGTCGAAATTGACGGGCTTGATCCGTCTTGCAACTGCCATGGCTCTTAGGGGAGCGGCTTAGGCGCTCGCGTCGCGAGCGGGCTCGCGAGCGGGGGTCTGAGTCGTGCTGTCCGCCTCGAGCTCGGGCGCGTCGTCCTCGTCCTTGCTCTTCCCGGACACGGAATCCTTGAATTCCTTCATCCCGGAACCGAGCGAACGACCGAGGTCGGGCAGACGCTTGGGCCCGAAGATTACGAGCGCGATGACTAGGACGATGATGATTTCAGGCAAGCCGACGTTCGGCATTTTGGTGCCTCCAATAGCTGTCTCAAGAGTTCATGGTAACTGCGGGGCGACGCGCCAAACGGATCACTTGAAGTTCAGGTGGTAACGGCTTGCGGTGGGCTCTTCCTGGCCCTGGTACTTCGATCCCGCCTCACCGTATGGCACCTCCACAGGCGCGTCCATGCGCAGGAACGAGAGCTGGCCGATCGGCATGCCGTGGTAGATCGTGATCGGGAGGTTGGCGACGTTCGCCAGTTCCAGCGTCAGGTTCCCGGAAAAGCCCGCATCCACGAACCCGGCGGTCGAGTGGATGAGCAGGCCGAGGCGCCCGAGCGAGCTCTTGCCCTCCAGGCGCGCGACGAGGTCGTCGGGGATCGAGACCCGCTCGAGCGTCTGCCCGAGCACGAACTCGCCGGGGTGGAGGATGAACGGCTCGTCGCCCTTGGTCTCCACCAGCTCGGTGAGGTCCTCCATCGGCTTGCGGACGTCGATGTAGGGGTGGCGCGCGTTGTGGAAGACGCGGAACTTCCTGTCGACCCGCACGTCCACGCTCGACGGCTGGATCAGAGCGTCATCGAACGGGTCGATGACGATGCGCCCGGCCTCGATCTCGGAGCGGATGGTGCCGTCGCTGAGAACCACTTGTGGACGATTGTATGAATTGGGCTAAAGCTCTGACGCACGCTGCCGAAATTAGGGGCATGGAGCAAGAGCGAAGCGTCAGGAAGGTGACCCTCTCAAGCGGACGCACCGTCGAGGTCGTCTACTACGGCGACGAGGCTCCGGCCGGTCTCGCAGAGCCCGGCCTCGTCGAGCGGCCCCTGCTCCCCGACTCACCGCTCCGCCCCCTTCACGAGTGCGAGCACTGCGATTCGGGCCTCGTGTATCCCACGCATTGGGACGAGGCCAGCGAGGAGCACTGGAAGGTGCACCTGCGCTGCCCGAACTGCGAGTGGCGCGCCTCCGGGATCTTCGACCAGGAGATCGTCGAGCACTTCGACGAGCAGCTCGATCAAGGCACCGAGGTGATGGTGCGGGACCTGAAGCGCCTCATGCAGGCGAACATGTCCGAGGAGATCGCCCGCTTCATGAAGGCACTCGAGGCAGACGCGATTCTGCCCGAGGACTTCTAGGCGCCGGGCCCGCTGCCCTACGCGTACCGCTCCACCACGCCGTCGGCCACCAGGTCGAGGGCGTTTCTCTGCTGGTCGGTGAGGTCGAGGCCGAACAGCACGGCCTTTGCCTCGGCCACGTAGCCGAGCGCAAGCTCGCGCGCGGTGTTCAGCGCGCCCGTGAGGGCGATGCGGTCACAGAACGCGTCCGCCTGTGCCCCGTCGGACACGGTCTCGCGCAGATCGAGCTTGCGCAGCTCCGGGTCGCGCTCGCGGGCGAGGATCAGCGGCAGGGTGACCGTGCCGTCGAGCAGGTCGGTGCCCCGCGGTTTGCCCGTGCGCTCGGGAGGCCCCGACACGTCGAGCACGTCGTCGAGAATCTGGAACGCCAGGCCGGTGCGGTCGCCGAAGGCGCCGAGGGCGTCCGCGCACTCGGGGTGGGGGCCGAGCAGCGCTCCCGCACGGCAGGCGGCCTCGAACAACCGCGCCGTCTTCAGCCGGCAGCGCTCCAGGTACCGCTCGGTGCTCACGTCGGCCGACCATGCGTCGGCGCGCTGCATGAGCTCGCCCTCGGCGAGCGCCGACGACGCGTCGG
>JACCYP010000334.1 GCA_013696425.1 Thermoleophilaceae bacterium | reverse complement strand
CGTCCGTGCGACGGATCGAGGCACCCGCCTGGGACGACATCAACGAGAACTACACCGAGGACGCCTCCCGCGCGTTCAGCAGGCTGATCGCGGCCGATCGCCCGACAGATGGATCGCTGGTGATCCTCCACGGTCCCCCGGGTACCGGGAAGACCTATGCCCTGCGCAGCCTCATGCGCGCCTGGAAAGAATGGTGCGACCCGCAGTTCCTCGTCGATCCTCTCCCCGCCTTGAGCGATACGGGCGCGGACTTCGCTGGCGGGGTCCTTAACGCCGAGCCGGCGGACCCGCGCATGCGCCACGGGGAGGACCGCTACCGCCTGGTGATACTCGAGGACGCCGGGGAGGTGCTCGCCTCCGACGCCCGCGCCACTGCCGGAACCGCCCTCACGCGCCTGCTCAACATCACCGACGGTCTGCTCGCCGACGGCTTCCGCACGATCGTGGCCGTCACGACCAACGAGCCGGTCGGCAGGCTTCATCCCGCGCTGCGCAGGCCTGGCCGGCGTCTCGCGGAAATCGAGTTCGGGCCGCTTCCCGTCGAGCGGGCCAACCGATGGCTCGAGACGAAGGGTTCCCCGTGCCGGGTCACGAGCCCGACGCCGCTTGCGGACCTCTACGCGCTCGCGCGGGAGGACGGGACGGGCGAAAACGCCGGGCCGTCGTTCGGCTTCGCGAACGCCAGCGCATGAGCGAGCCGGGGCGCGACATAACCTCATCTGCCAGAACCCGATCGCCCGGTGCGACCTACCTGTAGATGCCCCATGAATCCGACGAAAAACTGCTCCGCCGGTTCGCCAAGGCGCGCGACCGCGGCGACGACGAGGCCGCCCGCGAGGCCTGGGAGCAGCTCGCCGTGCTCGCCTTCGATCGTGTCCAGGGGCTCGTCAAGGGCTTCCGCTTCACCCCGGGCGGCAGGGGTCTCCCCGAGCACGAGTGGGGCAGCGCCGCCTCCGAGTGCTACCTGCGCGTCATCGCCATGGGCGCGAACTTCCGTGCCGCCGAGCCCGGCCGCTTCTACGCCGCCCTCAGCACCACGGTCCATAACACCTGTCTCGACTACGGCCGCAAGGACCTGCGCCACGAGACGCGCAGCGCCGGCAGCCTCGACGCGACCTACGAGCCCGGGGAAGAGGCGACGCCGTTCGATCGCACCCTCGCCCGCTACGACGAGGACCGCCGCCAGCACGCCGAGGAGGCGCTCGAGGACGAGCGCGGGCGGGTCGAGGCAACTGATCTTGTTCGCTGGGCGATCGCCCAGGTCCCGAATGAAAAGCACCGGGAGGTGCTCGAATTGACCTACGTCGACAAGCTGACGGACAAGCAGATCGCCGCTCGGCTCGACATCACGATGGACAACGGCTACGCACGTCGTAGCCGCGGGCTCAAGAAGCTCAAGGAGATCCTTCATGGACTCGATTCGTGACCAAGTCCTGAGCGAGTTCATCGACGCCTGGAACGCCGGCGAGCGTCCTGACGTCGACGACTACGTCATGCGCGTCGAGGAGCAGGCGCGCGGGGAGCTGGCGGAGCAGATCGTCTCCTTCCTCCAGTTCGCGCCCACACCGTCCTATAGCGACGAGGCGATCGCGGCGATCCGCGCCGAGCCGATCGTCGTCGAGGCCCTGGGGCCCGACACAGGCGGGGGACTGCTCTCGCGCCTGCTCACGCAGCTGCGTGAGCGCGCCTCGATGTCGCCCGCCGACGTCGCGGGCGAGCTCGTGAAGTCGCTCGACCTACCCGCGAGCGGACAGACGAAGACCGCGCGCTATGTCGAGCGCCTCGAGCGTGGGGAGCTCGAGCCCGCACGCGTGAGCGGGCGGGTATTCGATGCACTGGCCGCGCTGTTCCGCATCCCTCGGGACGAGCTCGAGGGGGCGGCCGGCTGGATGCCGAAGCCCGCGGCACCGGCAGCAGTCTTCCGGGCTGAGGAGGACGCGGGCCAGGCTGTCTCAGCGCATCTCGATGTGCTGGCCGACGCGCTCGAGGCTCCCGGCGGCGAGACGCGCGACGAGATCGACGACCTCTTCCTGGGCGGTCGCTGAGCGAGCTCAGCCTGCGGCGGTCGGAACCAGCCGGTCGAGCTTGAGCGCGGTGAGCATCTCGCGAACAGCGCCTGGATCGTGGCCGACGCGGGCTGCAAGCTCGTCGGCGTCGATCGCGCCCACGAGGAAGTCACCGAAGGCTCGACCCTCGAGCGCCGCCGGGATCCGCGGGAGATGTGTGCAGGCGTCGACGAGGTCGTCGTCGAGCGGCTCGAGCCCGAGCCGCGGGGCCACCTCGAAATGCACTTCTTCGGCGATCTCGGCGTCGAGCTGGTCGCCTCGCTTGCTGTCGATGACCTTTGCGGTCTCGAGCGCATACCGGGCAGCCTGGGCGCTCACCCCGTATTCGTAGGCGAGGAGCACCACATGCTCGAGGGTTGCCGGTCCCTCGACGTTCGCACGACCCCACGCGGCGATCGCATCCTTCGGCATCAGAAACTCCGCGGCGAAGGCGTTCGCCGATATCTCCTTCGGGCTGCGCAGCTTGCCGCTGATGGCGATCTGCTCGTCGACCACCGAGGCATGGCCCATCCGGCAGTGGCCGAACTCGTGCGCGAGCGTAAAGCGCTGGCGCGAGATCGGCTGATCTCCGTTGACGAACAGCAGCGGGCAGCCGGGCTTGGCGATGAACGCGCCGGCGACGCCCTCGGGCAGATCCAAGAGGACGACGTGCGCGTCGCCCTCCCGTTCAACGACCTGAAGGAGATCCGGCAGCGGGCCCTCGCGCGTGTGCCCGAGGGCCGCGCGTGCCTCGCGGGCGCGCTTGGCGCCCCGGTTTGAGTGAAGGCTCGCCACGTGTCAGTTCAAGCCGATTTTGCTCGGCGCGTCAAGTGCCAGCCGGCGCCACCACGACGTCATCGCCATTGGCACGCGGGTGGCCGGGGGGCGAACTTTTGCTCTGCAAAGCCTTGGAGTTGCTGAGGGCGGTGCATGCGACAATCGCAACCATGGAGGAGGAACCCATGAAGGTGACGCTGACCGAGCCCGCGGTGGCCGGTGAGTACGTGATCGCTGAGCAGCGACAGGACGGCACCCTTGTGTTGCGTCCCGAGGCGAGCGATGAGGTGGTCGAGCAGTTCTCAGACCGGCCGCTCACGGGGGACGAGCTGGTCGAATCGTTTGAGCGCCACGACGCTGCCCTGAAGCGCGAAGGGCGCTGACGATGCCTACATATGAGGTGCCAGCCGCGTTTCGGCGCGAGTACGAACGGCTGCCCGAATACCAGCGCCGGCGCTTCCTCGCAGCGGTGGCCGTGTGGCGGCGGATCGGCGATCACTCGGTACTCAAGCGCCCGTAGAGGTGTGACTTCGCCGGCCGGCCGGGCGGCGCGCCTGGCGTCAAGTGCCCGCCGGCGCCACCACCACACAGTGGTTCACCGCGCGCGAGATGCCGACGTAGAGCTGGCTGTCACGCGACTCGTGCTCCATGTCTTCGAGCTCGCAGAGCACTACGGCCTTCGCCTCGAGCCCCTTGAAGCCTCGGACCGATGAGAGGTGGATGCGCTTGCCGTCCTGGTGGCGCTTCTCGACGAGCTTGTAGCTCCCCTGGCCTGAGCCGGCGACGGCCGACTTCTTGAACCCGTGTGAGGAAAGCACGACCACGTCCTGGGGCGGGATGCCCCAGTCCCCACACAGCCGCTGGAGCACCTCGGCCACCTTGGCGGCCTGGTCGTCGGTTTGGTGGAGCTCCATCTCGCGGCCCTCGGGCCCGCGCACCTCCGGCACGACCTCGCCCTTGTAGAGCTTCATCACCTCGCGGTGGATCGACTGCGTGTTGCGGCAGTTCACCGTGAGGTCGAACGGGCGGAACTCCTCCGGCACCTCGAGCGTGCGCTCGTACACGTTCTGGCTGTCGTCCATCAGCAGCCAGACGTAGGAGCGTTCGACGTCGCGCAGCAGCAGCTCGAGCGCGGTGAGCCAATGGTTGTGGAAGTCCTGCGCCTCGTCGATGAAAACGGCGTCGTAGCGCGGGCCGAGCGCCTCGGCGGCCTCGGCGAGGAGGTTCGGCATCTGGTCATCCCAGAACTCGCTCTGGTCCTCGTCCTCGGGGTCGGGCCAGTCGATCTTCAGCTTGGCCTCGTGCGCGAGCTTCACGCAGAGGCCGTGGAAGTTGATGAAGTCGACACCCGATCCGCCCTCGCGCGCGCCCAGATGTTGTGCGAGCGCCTTGTTGAAGCAGACGAACAGAACGTCGAGCTTCTTCTCGCGCGCGAGCCACTTGGCCTGCTCGACGCCGAGCATCGTCTTTCCCGAGCCGGCACAGCCGGTGATGACCATGCGCCGGTCGCGCCCGAACCGGCGCAGGAGCATCGACTGCTCGTGGGTGAGCTTGATCAGGCTCTCCTCCTCGTCGAGGAACCGGTCCGACATCGGCACGTCGATGCTGATGTCCGGAGTGAGGAGCTTGCGGAGCATGCTCGCCCCCTTCTCACCTGGCTGCCGGTCGTCGTTCTCCGCCGTGTGGAAGGCGAGCGCGCGCTCCAGCGG
>JACCYP010000134.1 GCA_013696425.1 Thermoleophilaceae bacterium | reverse complement strand
CCGACGCGCTGGGCGGCGCGCTGGAGGGCGTCGTGACCGGCGGCGTGGCCCGCGCCGCCCGCGACGACGGCCAGGGGCGTTTCGCCGCCGGCGAGGCCGTGGGCTACGCGGGCGAGGAGCTCGTCTCCTGGGGCGAGCCCGAGAAGGTCCTGCGCGAGGTGCTCGCGAGCCTCGGCGAGGAGGCCGAGCTGCTCACGTGTATCGCCGGGGAGGGCGCGCCGCTTGCGCCCGATCAGGTCGAGGCGCTGGTGCCGGAGGGCGCCGAGATCGAGCTCCACGAGGGCGGCCAGGCCGCCTGGTGGTGGCTCGTGGCGGCGGAATAGCGACGACCGCCGTCCGCGCCGCGCCCGAATCTCCGTACATCGCACGCCGTTTCGCCTCCGATGACGAGCTCTCGCCCGAGGAGCTCCGTGATGCGCCCCTGCGCTCGCTTCCCCGGCCGAGCCGCCTGGCCGAGGCGCTGCCGGAGATAAAGCCGGCGCAGGCGCAGAAGGGCCTGCGCAGCCTCGGCATCGCCACCCGCGGCGACCTGCTCGAGCATTTCCCGTTCCGCCACGAGGACCGGCGCGAGCGCAAGGACATCATCGAGCTCGTGCCGGGGGAGGACGCCACGATCCTCGCCGAGGTGCGGAGCATGAAGAAGCGCCCAACCCGCCGCCGCCGGTTGACGATCATCGAGGCCACGGTCGGCGACGAGACCGGCGTGACCAAGGCGGTCTGGTTCAACCAGTACTCGGTGCTCAGCGCCCTGCCGGCCGGCTCGGTGGCGGTGCTGCACGGGAAGTACGAGGGCAAGAACCGCTTCCGCGTGACGGAGTTCGAGAAGGTCACGAGCCCGTCCGCCGCCGACCTCTCGAGCACCGGGCTCGCGCCCGTGTACCCGGCCACCGACGGGATCTTCCCCAAGCGGATCCGCGAGCTCGTGCACGAGCAGCGCGCGCTCGTGGGCGATGTGGTCGAGCCGCTGCCCGCGCGCCTGCGTGCCCGCGAGGTGCTGCCGGACCGCGCGGCCGCAGTCGCCGCGATGCATTTCCCCGAGACCGAGCACGACGAGGAGGGCGCCCGCGCCGCGGCGCTCGAGGCCACTGGCGAGCTTGTCGAGCCCTGGCTCGAGACGCTGCCCTTCACGCCCACCGACGACCAGCGCAAGGCCTTCGCCGAGATCGATGCCGACATCGCGGGCGAGCGGCCGATGCAGCGGCTGCTGATGGGGGAGGTGGGCTCGGGCAAGACGGCGGTGGCGCTCCACTCGATGCTCCGCACGCTCGAGGCGGGGCGCCAGGCGGTCTTCATGGCCCCCACCGAGACGCTCGCCGAGCAGCACCTCATCACGCTCGACCGCCTGCTCGGCGGCCACGTGCCGGTGGCGCTGCTCACAGGGTCGACGCCGGCCGCCCGGCGCAAGGAGATCCTCGGCAAGCTCGCGAGCGGCGAGCTGTCCTTGGTGGTGGGTACGCACGCGCTGATCGAGCCCGCGGTCGAGTTCCGCGCACTGGGCCTCGTGGTGGTGGACGAGCAGCACCGCTTCGGAGTACGCCAGCGCGCCGCGCTCGACGCGAAGGCGGGAGACGGGCTCGTACCCCACGGGCTGCACATGACGGCCACGCCGATCCCGCGCACGCTCTACCTCACCGCCTACGGCGATCTCGACGCCACCACGCTCAAGGAGCTCCCCGCCGGGCGCAAGCCGGTCGAGACCTTCGTGGTGGACGGCGCCCGCGCACGCGAGCGCGCCTACGAGCGCATCCGCGAGGAGATCGCCGAGGGGCGCCAGTGCTTCGTGGTGTGCCCGCTCGTGTCGGAGTCCGAGACGCTGCAGGCCAAGGCCGCCACCGCCGAGGCCGAGCGCCTGGCGAAGAGCGAGTTCCGCGACCAGCGCGTGGCGCTCATCCACGGGCAGATGAAGACGAGGGCCAAGCAGGAGGCGATGGAGAGCTTCGCCTCGGGCGAGGCGGACGTGCTCGTGGCCACCAGCGTGATCGAGGTCGGCATCGACGTGCCGAACGCCACGGTGATGCTGATCGAGGCCGCCGAGCGCTACGGGCTCTCGCAGCTGCACCAGCTGCGGGGGCGGATCGGGCGCGGCGAGCACGCGTCGGTGTGCATCCTGTTCGGCGATCCCAAGCTGCCGCGCCTGAAGGCGATCGCCGAGGAGCGCGACGGCTTCCGCCTCGCGGAGATCGACCTCGAGCTGCGCGGTTACGGCGAGGTGCTCGGTACCCGCCAGCACGGCCTCGCCGAGCTGGCCGTGGCGCGCCTGCCCGAGGACGAGGTGTTGCTCGACCGCGCGCGCACCCACGCACTCGCGCTGATAGCCGAGGACCCGCGCCTCGAGGCCGCCGATCACGTGCTGCTGCGCGACGCGGCCGCGGCAAAGTTCGGCCCCGATCTCGACCCGATCCCGGCGTAGCGGTGCGGGTGGTCGCAGGAGCCTTCAAGGGCCGCCGCCTCACGGCGCCCGCCGGCCTCGGCACCCGCCCGACCTCCGACCGCGTGCGTGAGTCGCTCTTCCAGATCCTCGGGCCGCTCGAGGGCCTGCGCGTGCTCGACCTCTACGCGGGCACGGGCGCGCTCGGGATCGAGGCGCTCTCGCGCGGCGCGGGCGCCGCGGAGTTCGTCGAGCACGACCCGGAGGCGATCGCCGCCATCCACACGAACCTGGATGCGATCGGAACCGCGGGCAGGGTGCACCGCGGCGACGTGCTCGGGTATCTCGCGCGCGGCGCAGGACCCTTCGATCTCGTGTTCCTCGATCCCCCATATGATGCGCCGCCTGGATTGGGAATCGAGCTGAGTCGGCTCCTCCCGCCCGCACCCGTGATCGTCACCGAGTCCGACAAGCGCCAGCCACTCCTGCTGGATCTGCCCCTGGCGGACGAGCGCATCTACGGCACCACCCGGATCGCGATCCACCATGCCTGACGGGCCCCAGCCTGAGCGCGGGGGCACCGCCGTGTGCCCGGGCTCCTACGACCCGGTCACCTACGGCCACCTCGACATCATCGGGCGGGCGTCCAAGGTCTTCGACCGCGTGGTCGTGGCCGTCGTGAACCAGCCGGTGCGCAAGCAGAAGACGCTGTTCAGCGCCGAGGAGCGCGTCGAGTTCCTGCGCGCGGAGATCAAGGAGGACAACGTCGACGTCGAGGCCTTCTCGAACCTCGTCGTCGAGTTCGCCCGCTCGCAGGGAGCCAAGACGATCGTCAAGGGCCTGCGCGCGATCTCCGACTTCGAATACGAGTTCGAGATGAACCAGCTCAACCGCAAGATGGCGCCGGACGTGGAGAGCATGTACATGTTCTCCTCACCCCAATTCACCTTCCTCTCGTCCTCGGGAGTGAAGGAGCTCGCGATGTTCGGCGGCGACCTGAGTGACCTCGTACCTCCTAAGGTGTCTCAGCGCTTGCAGGAAGCATTGAGACGTTGACGAACTGAGGCCCCATGGATGTCCTAGTACTGATCGACAAGCTCGACGACCAGATTCACAACGCAAAGCCCGTTCCGCTGACCGACCAGGTCCGCGTGGACAAGGAGGAGATCTACGACATCCTCGATCAGATGCGCGCCACGATCCCCGAGGAGATCAAGCAGGCGCGCTGGATCGTCAAGGAACGTCAGGAGATGCTCGCCGAGGCAAAGCGCGAGGCGGAGCGGATCATCAAGGAGGCGCGCGAGGAGCAGACGCGCCTGATCGCCGACGAAGAGGTCGTGCGCCAGGCCGAGCGCCAGGCGGATGAGATCGTCGAGGACGCGCGTGCGCGCGAGCGTGAGATCCGGCTCGGTGCCGAGGACTACGCCGACGACATCCTCAACACCCTCGAGGTGAACCTCTCGAAGTTCATCGCGGCCGTGCAGCGCGGCCGTGACCGCCTCCAAGGGCGCGAAGAAGAACCTGTCGGCTAGGGCTTCACGGTCCGGTCGTCACAATGCCCGCAGCCCGGGCGAGTCGTGCCTGCGCCGCGTCGAGCGTGTAGAGCTCGCGCCCGGTGGCGGCCGCCGTGGCGATGATCAGCAGATCGGTGGCCTTCACGGTCCTGCGCTGCGACCGGGCGACCACGAGGATCTCGCCGTAGCGCTCAGCCACGCCTTCGTCGACGGGCAGTGGAGCGAAGGCGGCGCGTACCGCGGCCAGCCGGCGGGCTCGCGCCTGCGCAACGGCCTTCCGTGCGGCTAGCAGGACTCCCGCGCCGAGCTCTCCGAGCGTGATGACCGAGATCGCGGCCGTGCCCGGAAGGGCGAGGGCTGCGGCCTCGTCGTGGGCGATCACCACGCCGGTGTCCAGCAGCGCCCCGCTCACGTAGAGGGGGGTGGCTCGACTGGCGCCTCCGCGGCATCAAGCTCCGCTGCGAGCTCGTCGTCGATCGGCTCCGCGAGGATCAGGCGCAGGGCAGCCTGATCGACATCAACCCGGGGCTGGCCGGGGTTTCCAGGAGGCACCACCCGCGCCACCGGACGTCCGCGCACGGTGACGGTGAACGTCTCGCCGCGCTCGGCGTCGCGCAGGATGGCAGCGACGTTGTTGCGCAGCTCGCGCTGGGGGATGGTCCGGTCAGCCACTACTACGCAATGTAGCAGTTGCCTTCGGACGCCCACCGACCCCGACGGCCGCGCGGGCTAACCTCGGAGGCCATGCCCTTCGACCTCGGCTCACTCCGTCTTTCCTCCGGCGAAGGCCGCCGGATCGACGTGCCGATCGCGCTCGAGCCGGTCGCGTTCGGCGGCCAGACCTACGCGCCGGATGTCGATGGCGACATTCCCGTCACGCTCGACATCGCCCGTACCACCGGGCAGGGCTACTCCCTGCGGCTGCGCTATTCGGTGGGTCTCGACGGGCCCTGCATGCGCTGCCTCGAGCCCGCGCGCGAGGAGGTCGTGATCGACTCGCGCGAGGTCGATCAACCGGGCGGCAGCGGGGACATGAACTCGCCGTATGTCGAGGACGACGTGCTCGATGTCGAGGGCTGGGCCCGCGAGGCCCTCGTGCTCGCCCTGCCCACCCAGATCGTGTGCCGCGAGGATTGCGCCGGGCTGTGCGCGGAGTGCGGGGCGAACCTGAACCAGGCCGGCCCCGATCACAGTCACCCGAAGCCGCCCGACCCGCGCTTCGAGAAGCTCTCCGAGCTGCGTTTCGACTAGCGGCGTAAGGACCGGGGCGCTTCGCCCTTGATTGGCCAGTCAACTAAGCCAATCAAGGAGGCGTTCGGGATGGTCTCGCCGGCCAGCGGTGTGATCACAACGAGATGGTCAAGGGAATCTCCACCGGCGCCACCTAGGTGCTCTCCCAGAAGGACAACACCTTCACGAGGGGCAAGAAGACCACCACCTCGATCGTCGCCACCGGCGACGTAAAGCTCGGCAAGCCCGGCACCTCGGACCTCACTGTGAAGTTCGGTGCGAAGTCCAAGAAGGCGCTCCAGAAGCTGAGGAAGGCCTCACTCACCCTGCGGATCACGGTCCGCGACGACGCCGGCAACCCGAGCGTCATCACGAAGAGCTTCTCGCTCAAGAAGTAACGGGCGAGACATCCGGCCTCGACCGAGTGCGGGGAGGTGGCGTTACGGCGCTATCCTCCCCGCCCTCATGGCCGTCCCGAAGCAACGACAGTCCCACGCACGCACCAACAAGCGCCGCTCGCAGCACAAGGTCGTGCCGCCGACGCTCTCCGGTTGCCCCCAGTGCGGCGCGCCGCGCCTTCCCCACCGCGTGTGCGGGAACTGCGGCACCTACGGCGGTCGCGAGATATACGCGGCCGACCGCAGCGCCGCCACGGACGAGTAGCCACTTCTCCGCCGTGATCGCGCTCGACGCGAACGGGGCGGACGGCGGTCCGGCTCTCGTCGCCGAGGGCGGATCCCTGGCCGGCTGCCCGGTCACGCTGTTCGGCTCCGCCGCCGAGCTCGCGGGCGCCGCGTTGCCGGTAGAGGACGCGCCGGAGACGATCGGCAACGACGAGGACCCCGCCCTCGCCGCGCGCAGCCGCGAGAACGCCTCGATTGTGCGGGCCGCCAAGGCAGTCGCCGCGGGCGAGGCCGACGGGCTCGTCTCCGCCGGCTCGACGGGCGCCGCCCTGGCCGCCAGCGTGCTCCACATCAAGCGCATCCGCGGGGTCCACCGCCCCGCCGTGGCGGTTCTTGCCCCCGTCCCCGGGGGCCCCACCCTGCTGCTCGACGTCGGCGCCAACACCGACGTCCGGCCCGAGCACCTCGTCCAGTTCGCCTACATGGGTGCGGCCTTCATGGAGGCGGTGCACGGCGTCGAGTTCCCGCGCATCGGGCTGCTGTCCGTCGGCGAAGAGGCGAAGAAGGGCACCGAGGTCGTGGTGGCCGCGCACGAGCGCCTGGCCGCGGGGTCGCTTGACTTCGCCGGCAACGTGGAGGGCAAGGACATCACCGCCGGTGTG
>JACCYP010000313.1 GCA_013696425.1 Thermoleophilaceae bacterium | reverse complement strand
CTCCCCCACCCTCGCGCGCCGCAACCTGGATCGCGCGCGCGAGCTTCGTGAAGGCGGCGCCGCGCTTGGCGTCGGCGGCGCCCTTCTTGTGCTTGATCGAGCTCCATTTGGAATGACCGCTCATGGGATGAGATTAGCTGCGCGGGGCATCCAGCCCCGCGTTTGATCGCCTCGGCCTCCGTCCGTCGGCCTTGACCGGCGGCTCCGCCGCCTCTAACCATGCCGCGGCGTTGTAGTCGGGAATCCCGGCCTCCTCAGACCGGCGCTCGGAGTCGAAGAGCACGTTGCCCTCGGGCCAGTGCACCTGGAGGTTGCCGGGCGTCACGGGCGCCAGCAGCGCGCGGCCGCGCAGCTCGCCGTGGTCGGAGCGCACGATCACCTCGCCTCCGTTCTCGATCCCGAGGCGCTCGGCGTCCTCCTCGCTCACGAGCACGGTCTCGCGCCCAGCGCCGGTGAGCGCGTCGCGCTCCTCCTGCACCATCGAGTTGAACTGCTTGCCGCGGCGGGTGGACACGAGGAAGCGGCCGGGCTCGCGCTCGATCCGCTCCGGCGCGCTCACCGGCAGGAACTTCACCTCGCCGGTCTCGCAGAGCAGCCGGCCGCCGTACTGGAAGGAATCGCCGCCCTCCTCGAGCGCGGCGATGCCCTGGTAGCGCGGCACCACGCGCTCGATCTCCTCGCGCAGCTGCGGTGTGCCCCGCGCGTAGGTGAGCTGCTCCGCGAGCTCGGGCCGCACGCGGCGGGCGAGGTCGAGGAACACGTCCCACTCGGCGCGTGCCTCGCCGATCCGCTGCCCCTCGATCTCCGGCGAGAGCACCACGCGGCGCTCGGTGGTGGTCTCGGTCACGCCGCCTTCGCATTCGTACCTGGTCGATGCCGGGAGCAGGAGAACCTCCTCCCCGGGAACGAACATCTGACCCGAGAGCACGATGTCCATGTGCACGCGCAGGGGCACTCGGTCGAGTGCCGCCTCGACCTTCTCGGGGTCGGGCATCACCTCGAGGTAGTTGCCGCCGCTCGAGAACAGCACCTCGAGATCGGCCTCGAGCATCTCCGGTGCGGTCAGGCCGGCCTGGGCGCTGACGTCGAAGCCCCAGTGCCCCGACAGCTTCGCGGCGTTCTCCTCGTTCACGGGGTCGCCTCCGGGGAAGGAGGTCGTGTAGCAGCCCATCTCGGCGCCGCCCTGCACACCCGAGTGGCCGCGGATCGGCATCAGGCCGCAGCCCTCACGCCCGACGATCCCGCGCGCGAGCGCGAGGTTCACGATCGCGCGCACGTTGTCCTCGCCGTGCGCGTGCTGGGTCACGCCCATGGACCACACGAGCACCGCGCGGTCGGCCGCGGCCATCATCCGCGCGAAGTCCTCCATGCGCTCGCGGGGCACGCCGGCGGCGCGCTCGAGCTCGCCCCAGTCGAGCTTTGCCACCGCGCTCTCGACCTCCCCCCAGCCGGTGGTGCGCTCGGCGATGAAGGGCTCGTCGATCGCGCCGATCTCCGCCAGATGCTTCAGCGCGCCGTTCAGGAACGCGGCGTCGCCGCCGGTGTCGATCAGGAAGAACTCGTCGGCGATCTTCGTGCCGAACAGCGCCGAGCTCGGCACGCTCGGGATCCAGTAGCGCTCCATGCCGGGCTCGCGGTAGGTGTTCAAGACCGCGACCCTGGCGCCGTTCTTCTTCGCGTGGTGGAGGTACTTGGTGGCGACCGGCTGGTTGTTCGCCACGTTCGAGCCGATGAAGACGATCAGGTCGGAGTCGATCCAGTCCTGGAAGGAGCAAGTCGAGGCGCCCACCCCGAGCGCCTCCTTCAGGCCGTAGGTGCTCGGCGAGTGGCACATGCGCGCGGCGTTGTCGATCGAGTTCGTGCCGATCGCGCGCACCGCCTTGCCCGCCGCGTAGTAGCTCTCGTTGCTCATGCCGCGGCTGGTGAGGTAAAAGCCCGCCTTGTCGGCTCCGGCCGCTCGGATCCGCTCCGCGATCGTGTCGAGCGCCTCGTCCCAGGCGATGCGGGTGAAGCCCTTGTCGCCCCTGCGACGGCGCATCGGGTGCGGCAGCCGGCCGAGGTCGCGCAGCTCGCGGCTCTTCATTGCTCTCAGGGCCTCGGCGTCCTTCAGAAGCTCGGTGTCGAGCGCGCCCATCGTGTTCAGCCGCAGCAGGCGCAGGCGGATGTTGCAGAGGTGGACGCCGTCGAGGGTCCAGTCCTTCATGCCCTTCGTGCCGAGGGCGCAGCCATCGCACACGCCCTCGTTCAGAATCCGCCACGCATAGGGGAGCGAGTCGCGGTTCTCCCAGAAGGCGCGGCCCACCTCCTTGAAGTTGTTGGGACGCTGCTCCCCGATCCCGAACGGCTTCCAGCTCGCGCGCACGGGGCTATCGTCGCAGCCATGACCGACCGCCCCGCCGTGACCGGCATGCGCGCCAGGGTTACGCGCGATGACGGCGTGGCCGACGAGGTCGCGGTCGAGGAGCCGCTCGAGATCCGCGTCGACGGCTCGCCATTGCTGGTGACCATGCGCACGCCGGGCCAGGACGAGGAGCTCGCGCTGGGGTTTCTCTTCGGCGAGGGGTTGATCGACTCCGCTCACGACGCGGGCCCGAGCACCGATTTTGCCGGGAACGTCGTGGACGTAGAGGGACCGCTACTCCGCCCGGTCGGCTCCCGGAACTTCTATACGACCTCTTCCTGCGGAGTGTGTGGAAAGGCAGCATTGGAGGAGGTGTCCGTGCACGCTCCGGCCGTCGCCTCCGGCCCGGTCGTTGCCCGCTCGCTGCTCGCCGTTCTCCCCGACCGCCTCGCGCAGCCGGAGTTCGCCCGCACCGGCGGGCTGCACGCGACGGGGCTCTTCGACGCTGACGGGTCGTTGCTCCTCGCGCGCGAGGATGTCGGGCGACACAACGCGATGGACAAGGTGATCGGCGCCGCGCTGCGCGCCGGGCTCGTGCCGCTGCACCCGCGGATCCTCTGCGTGAGCGGCCGGCTCTCCTTCGAGCTGGTGCAGAAGGGGGCCGTGGCGGGCGCGCCGATCCTCGTGGGCGTGGGCGCCCCCTCCTCGCTTGCGATCTCGCTCGCGGAGGACCGCGGCATCACCCTCTGCGGCTTCGCGCGCGAGGGGCGCGTGAACGTCTACTGCGGGGCCGAGCGCGTCGCCTGACGCGCGGTTGCGCGCTTGTACGTCCTATGGC
>JACCYP010000292.1 GCA_013696425.1 Thermoleophilaceae bacterium | reverse complement strand
CGTTCATGCGCGGCGCGTTCCGGGTCAAGTAGCGGGGGCGCCGCCGGGCGGGGAAGCGGACCGCCAGCCGTAAGCGCGCGCAAGACGTGCTTGCGCGCGCCAAGGCCGTCGGCTAGGTCGAGTCGCTCGCCGTGTCGGCGTCGGGGTTGACCTCGCCCTCCTGGGGCACCCCGTCGGGCGTGGGACCGGTGTCGTCGCCGCCGCCGTGCTCGGAGCCGGCGCCCTTCACGGGTCCTTCCTCCGCGCTGCTCCCACCACCCGTGTCGCCCATCGGATCGCCAGCCTCGTTGGCGCCGGTCTCGGTGCCGAGACCCTGATCCCCGGCGTCTTCCTCGCCTGTCGGAGCGGGCGGCTTGCCGCCTTCGTGCTCTTCCACGTTCATGTCCTTCCCATCGAAAACCGGACTCCCTCTTATACCCGGACCGACCCGTCTCATTCCGACCCGTGCCCAGGCGCCAATGAAGGTTGCTTTGCGCACATGCTAAGTGGTAGAACCGGCTTACCCGACGTAGCAGGGAGAGCGTGTGTGCCTGGCCATCCCCGGCCAGATCGTTGAGGTCGTCGATGAGTCGAACCGGCTCGCGAGAGTGGACGTCGCAGGTGTCCACCGCAACGTCAACATCGGTCTCCTTGACTCCGACGGAGTCGGGGTCGGCCCTGGGGACTGGGTGCTGATCCACGTGGGCTTCGCGATGTCGAAGGTCGACGAGGCCGAGGCGCTCGAGACTCGCCGCCAGCTCCAGGCGATGGGCGACGACTACGAGGCGGAACTCGAAGAGCTGAAAGCGAGCGTCATCGAGTAATGGACTGCGTCCCGGAGCACAGCTGCATCACCTGTAGTGATGAAGCGGTCGCGCTCCGGGTCGTGAAGCTGGACGAGCTGCGCGGCCTC
This sequence comes from Thermoleophilaceae bacterium, assembly GCA_013696425.1. GTDB lineage: Bacteria > Actinomycetota > Thermoleophilia > Solirubrobacterales > Thermoleophilaceae > JACCYP01. The sequence goes on along the minus strand of JACCYP010000292.1, from coordinate 1,622 downwards.
GCCCTGTGCGCGAACGACGAGGGGCAGACCGAGACGGTCGAGGTCGCCCTGGTGGCTCCCGTGACCGAGGGCGAGAGCATCCTCGTGCACGCCGGCACGGCCATCGCCAAGGTGGCCGCGTGAAGTACGTCGACGAGTTCCGCGACCCCGAGCTCGGCCGCGCGCTGGCCGGCGAGATCCTCTCGCTCGTGGAACCCGGCCGCCACTACAAGCTGATGGAGGTGTGCGGCGGGCACACCCACTCGATCTACAAGTTCGGTCTCGACGATCTCCTGCCCGAGAACGTCGAGTTGGTCCACGGCCCGGGGTGTCCGGTGTGCGTGATCCCGATGGGGCGCGTCGACGACGGCATTGCCGTCGCCCATGAGCCCGGTGTGATCTTCACCTGCTTCGGCGACATGCTCAGGATCCCCGGGTCGGAGGGCTCGCTGCTCGAGGCGAAGGCGGAGGGCGCCGACGTGCGGATGGTCTATTCGCCGCTCGACGCGCTGCGCATCGCCAAGGAGAACCCCGACCGCGAGGTGGTGTTCTTCGCGATCGGCTTCGAGACGACCGCGCCGTCCACAGCGCTCACCATCAAGCGCGCCCGCGCGGAGGGCGTCCCGAACTTCAGCGTGATGTGCAGCCACGTGACGATCGTGCCGCCGCTGCGCGCGCTGCTCGACTCGCCCGACATGCGCCTCGACGGGTTCATCGGCCCCGGCCACGTGTCGACCGTGGTCGGCGCGCGCCCGTTCGAGTTCATTCCCTCCGACTACGCCAAGCCGATCGTCGTTGCCGGGTTCGAGCCGCTCGACGTGCTCCAGGCCGTGACGATGATCCTGCGCCAGCTGGCCGAGGGCCGCTGCGAGGTCGAGAACCAGTACACGCGCGTCGTGCCCTACGACGGCAACCCGCGTGCGCTCGAGGTGCTCTCCGAGGTGTTCGAGCTGCGCCCCCACTTCGAGTGGCGCGGGCTCGGCTTCATCTCCCAGAGCGGCCTGCGGATCGCCGACGAGTACGCCGACCTCGACACCGAGCAGCGCTTCAGCGTTCCCGGCGTGCGCGTGGCGGACCCGAAGGCGTGCCAGTGCGGCGAGGTGCTGAAGGGCGTGATCAAGCCGTGGGAGTGCAAGGTGTTCGGCACGGCCTGTACCCCGGAGCGCCCGATCGGCACCTGCATGGTCTCCTCCGAGGGCGCCTGCGCGGCGTACTACAACTACGGCCGCTTCGCGCGTGAGCGGGAGGTCGTATAGCTCCCTCCGAGACAGCTCCGATGGGCCGCGAGGAGCGCGTGCTCGGGATCATCGAGACCGCCCGCGCGAAGCAGGGCAAGTTCAGGGACTCCCAGATCACGATGTCCCACGGCGCCGGCGGCAAGGCCACCCAGAGCCTGATCGAGGGGCTGCTCGTGCCGGCCTTCGACAACGAGCGCCAGGGCGAGCTCGCCGACGCCGGCGCGGTGGACGCGAACGGCACCGGCCTCGCGATCACGGCCGACTCCTTCGTGGTGAACCCGCTGCGGTTCCCGGGCGGCTCGATCGGTGACCTCGCCGTGAACGGCACCGTGAACGACCTCGCCGTGTCGGGCGCGAAGCCGCTCGCACTCACGCTCTCGCTGATCCTCGAGGAGGGCCTCGCCG
>JACCYP010000281.1 GCA_013696425.1 Thermoleophilaceae bacterium | reverse complement strand
ATCTTCTGCTCCTCGAGGTCGGCGGGGATGAACACGTAGGACTCGAGCCCCGCGGCCGCGGCATGCGCGGCGACGGAGTTGGCGAGGTTGCCGGTGGACGCGCAGGCGACCGTCTCGTAGCCGAGCTCCTGCGCCTTCGCGATCGCCACGCTCACCACCCGGTCCTTGAACGAATGGGTGGGGTTGGCGGCGTCGTTCTTTACCCACAGCTCACGCAGGCCGAGCTTCTCGGCCAGGCGATCGGCCCGCACCAGCGGGGTCATACCCGAGGACAGCGCCGTTCGTGGCGCCTGCTCGAACGGCAGGAAGTCCGCGTAGCGCCAGATGTTGTCCGGTCCGGCCTGGATCCGGCGGCGCACCTCCGCCGCGTCGAGGCCGCTGAAGTCGTATGCGACTTCCAGCGGGCCGAAGCAGGCCTCGCAGGCGTAACTGGCATCCAGCGGGTAGGTCTCCCCGCATTCCTTGCACTTCAGCGCTTCCAAGCTCATATGTGTCCCTTCATGAAAAAAGCCTCTGTCAGTTACCTTCGTGACGGAGGCCCAGAAGCGCTTCGTCACATCTCCCAGGTCATAGGTCCGACCTGATGGACTTGGCACCGTTCGAGTACGTCCGCGACTGCGGCCGCACCAGATGGTTGCCGGAGCTTCACAGGGCCATTTCCCTCCACTCCTCTGGATGCGTACTGCTATGTGCGCGGCGATGATAGCGAACGCACCGGGCTGCGAGAAGGGACAACCAGATCGCGAACCCGAGCCACACCGCGAGCATGCACGCCACGTACAGCGCTACTGCGGCAGAGCCGTCGACGGAGTCGCTGTAGATCATCACGGTGGGCGGCAGCAGCACCACCTGCAGAGCGAGCGCGCGCCCGAGGTAGCCGGCCATCAGGAAGAACGGCATGCCCCAGACCGCGTACTGGAGGAAGAACCCGGGCGCGAACACGTACAGGGCAAGCCAAACCACCACCGCGCCCTGCACGGCAGGAGGACGCGTCCACAGCAAAAAGGCGAGCAGGCCGGCGCCCACTGATGCGCTCACGAGGCCGCCCGACTCGAGGAAGAAGTCGGTCGCCGCATTTGGCGCCACCGCCTGGCCGCCGATCCAGCCCTCGGCGAGGTTCGGCTGGGTGAGCAGGGACACGCCCCCCACTCCCGGGGCGCCGTGGTAGCCGAGCGCGTCGCGCACCGCGCCCGGGTCGGTGCGGAAGAACGGCGCGAGCGCGAGCGCGGGAATCGCCACCGCGGGCACGGCCAGCCAGCCGGCTTCGCGCAGCCCGCGGGCCTTCGGCAGGAGCGCGGCCAGCATCAGCGCCGGAACCGTCTTCACCGCCGCGCCAACGCCGATCAGCGCTCCTGCCACGAGGGCGCGGCGCTCGGGGCGCACTCCTCCCTCCCACGCCCACAGCGCCACAACCACCGGGAGGATCGCGACCGAGTCGAAATGCCCGTGGTAGCCGGAGACCACCGCGAACGAGGGCCCGAGCGCGATCAGACCCGCCGCGGCGAGGCGCGTGCGCTCGCTCGCGCCGCGGCGCCCGAGGAAGTCCGCCACCACGAGCGCGATCAGCGCGTCCGCGGCGATCGGCAGCAGCTGCACGGTGCCGTGGAACACGCCCGGCAGCACGTCGGCGACCGCGAGCCAGGCGAAGTAGCCGGGCGCATACGGCCAGCGCACAAGGCCACTCTCCACGTCGAGGTTCACGCGCTCATAGACATGCAGCGGGTCGTCGAGCAGCGCGTCGCGCACCAGGTGCAGCGACTCCATGTCGTAGGGCTGGCCGTAGGTCGAGTAGGCCACGGCGAGCCGCGCCACCACCCCGGCGCCGATCAGCGCCCAGAGGATGTTCCGCCCGCGCGGGCTCACGAAAGCGGCTGGGCCAGCACGGCCGCATGCGGCACACCGGCCCCGCCGGCCACGAGCCGCTGGAGCAGTCCGGTACGCGAAGTCGCCCGAGCTGGATGCCCCGTGCCGAACGGGACGGCGTAGATGCCGGTCGAGTCGATCACCCGGAATCCCGCGCGCTCGACCATCGCCCGGTGCCCGGCGCGGTTGGGAATCCACCAGTGCACGAGCTCCTGGTCACCGAGGGTCGCCGCCGCGCCGCGGCGCACGCGCATCGACAGGCCGGGGTCGACGGTCTCCGCCGAGAGGAACTTCCCGTCGCACACGCTCGCGATCGCCTCGAGCGCGCGGATCGGGTCGCGCAGGTGGAGCATCAGGCTCCCGCAGACCACCACGTCGAAGGTGCCGAGCCGCTCGGGCGAGAGGTCGTAGACGTTCACCTCCACGCGCTCGGCACTCGAGCCGAGCGCGCGCTTGGCGACGCCGAAGCCATCGCCCTTCTCCCCGGCGATCTGCGCCAGCGCCTCGGGTCCGCGCCGGCGCAGGGCGGCCGGCCAGTCCCAGTGCTCGTGGCCCGCGATGTCGGTGGCCACGACCTCCTTCGCCCCGCGGCGCTCGAGCTCGAACGCCAGCGCGCCGTCGTAGGTGCCCACATCGAGGCACCGCTTGCCCTCCACATCCGGCCAGGGGAGCTTTCCGAGCACCGGCTCGAGGTCGAACCAACCGGGCGTGGACACCCCTTCCGCCAGCTGGATCGTGTGGTACCAGACGGGCACCGCCGCGATCTCGTCGGGAAGACTCAAGGGCGCGCGAGGATAGCCTGAGTCGGGTGAATCCCCCGAGCGCGCGTGAGGCCGTCGCGGCCAATCCCCACTGGTACCACTCGATCGAGGTGGCCCCCGGAGTCGTGACTCCCGGGCAGGTCGACCTGCGCGGCACGGCGGAGAAGCTGCTGCCTCCGAGCCTGGCCTCCACGCGGGCGCTCGACGTGGGCACCTTCGACGGTTTCTGGGCCTTCGAGATGGAGCGCCGCGGCGCCGAGGTCGTTGCGATCGACGTCCCC
>JACCYP010000243.1 GCA_013696425.1 Thermoleophilaceae bacterium | reverse complement strand
GGGCCAGCGCGCCCAGCTCGGCCGGCTGCGGCGCGGGTCGGAGTCGCCGGTGGCCACCCTCCCCTACCTGTTCGAGCCCGAGCTCCGGCTCGACGACGTGGAGAAGCTCTCCAAGGAGCTCGAGGGGGAGCTCACGGGATGAGCGTCGCAGACCTGATCGAGGGCAAGTCCGTGGTGGTGTGCGCGGGCGCGGGCGGGGTCGGCAAGACCACCTCCTCCGCCTCGATCGCGCTCGGCATGGCGGAGCGCGGCCTGAAGGCCGCCGTGCTCACCATCGACCCGGCGAAGCGGCTCGCGAACTCGCTCGGGCTAGAGGAGCTGGACAACGAGCCGCGCCGCGTGGAGCTCGATGCCGACGGCGAGCTGTGGGCGATGATGCTCGACGCCAAGTCGACCTTCGACGGCGTGGTCGACCGATACGCCACCACGCCGGAGTCACGCGACCGGATCCTCGAGAACCGGATCTACAAGCAGCTCTCGAACGCCGTGGCCGGCTCGCAGGAGTACATGGCGATGGAGAAGCTCTACGAGCTCCACGAGTCCGGCGACTGGGACGTGCTCGTGCTCGACACCCCGCCCACGCGCAACGCGCTCGACTTCCTCGATGCACCCGAGCGCCTGCACCGCTTCATCGACTCGCGCTCGCTGTCGTTCTTCATGGCCCCGTCCCGCACCGGCCTGAAGATCTTCTCGCGCGGCACCGGCCTTTTGTTCTCGGCGCTGAAGCGCGTGACCGGTGTCGACCTGCTCCAGGACCTGTCGGAGTTCTTCAACCTCTTCGCCGAGATCTCGGACGGCTTCCGCGAGCGCTCGAAGGCCGTGACCCAGCTGCTCGAGAACCCGGGCACCACCTTTTTGCTCGTGACATCTCCCCAGCGCGACGCGATCGACGAGGTCATCTACTTCCGCCGCAGCCTGCGCGAGCGGCGCATGCCCTTCGGCGGCGCGATCGTGAACCGCGTGCACCAGGAGGTGAGCGTCGAGGCCGAGGGCGAGGACGTGGTGGAGGAGCTCGCCGACCTGCTCGAGGCGAAGCTCGCCCGCAAGGCGGCGCGGAACTTCGACGACTACCGCGCGCTGTCGATGCAGGACAGGCTCAACATGGAGCGGCTCGTGGACGAGCTTGGATCGCGCGATCCGCTGGTGCTCGTGCCCTACTTCGACGAAGACGTGCACGATGTCGGAGGATTGGAGCGGATGAACACGCATCTGTTCGCTCCCGGCGCTGCCCAGACCACCGCATGAGACGTCTTGCCATTGGGCTCGCTCTGTTGACAGCGGCCCCGGCCTCGGCGGAGCGCGTCGACTCCGGCGCGCTCAAGGCGGAGGTGACCGCCGACCCCTGGAGCCTCACCTTCACCGACAGCGCGGGCAAGGCCGTGCTCACCGAATCGCGTGCGGAGCCGCTCGGTGTGCGCACCGCAGGCGGCTGGGCGCGCGCCACCCGAGCGAGCTCGATCGCACCCGAGGGCAACGGCCTCCGGGCGCGGGTGGCGACCACGGAGGCCGGACGCGTGCTCGACGTGCTGATCGCGCCGGCCGGGGAGGGCGGGATCCGGATCGAGTCCAAGCCGCTCTCAACCGACGGCGTGCTCGTGTCCGGGATGGGCTTCGAGGCACGCAGCGGCGAGCGCTACACGGGCTTCGGCGAACGCTCGGACCACGTGGACGGGCGCGGCCGCGAGGTGGAGAGCTACGTGTCCGACGGCCCGCTGCGCGAGGAGGACCGCAACTACCCGAAGGCCGTGGTCCCCCCATGGGGCACCCGCGACCGCGACGACTCGACCTACTACCCGGTGCCATGGATGCTCTCGAGCGCCGGCTACGGCGTGCTCGTGGCGCGCGAGGAAACCAGCCGCTTCCGCCTCGGCGTCGATCGCGCGGACTCCTGGAGCGCGGAGGTGGACGGCGCAACGCTTGCCCTCGAGGTGTTCGCGGGGCCGGCGCCCGCCGACGCGCTGCGGCGCTTCACCGCCCGCACCGGCCGCCAGCCAGAGCCACCCGCGCCATGGGCATTCGGCCCGTGGTTCCAGACCGGTCAGCCGAACATCACGCCGCTCGCGGAGGAGGCCGCGCTCGTGAAGGCCCAGCGCGATGCCGACGTGCCGATCTCCGCCGCAGAGACCCAGATGCACTTCCTGCCCTGCGGCGCGCACAAGGGCAACGAGGACTACGAGCGCAAGCGGACCGCCGCCTTCCACGCGGCCGGCCTGGCCCACCTCTCCTACTTCAACCCGTCGCTGTGCGCGAGCTACCAGCCCGTGTACAACCAGGCCGCCTCGGCTGGGCTGCTCCAGAAGAGCGGCGGGCAGCCGTTCACCTATCCGGCGTTCGTGGGCGGCAGCGGACCGGCCGGGTTCACCTCCGAGCCGCTCTCGCAGTTCGACTTCACCCACCCGGGCACCGAGCCCTTCTACGAGAAGCTCGTGCGCGAGGCGTTCGACCAGGGCAAGGACGGCTGGATGGAGGACTTCGGGGAGAACACCCCGCCGTTCGTGACCGCCGCCGACGGCACCACCGGCGACGCCGGGCACAACCGCTACCCGCTCGACTACCACTGCACCGTGAAGCGGATCACGCGCCGGCTCGACCGCCCCGTCGTGCGCTTCCAGCGCTCGGGCTGGACCGGCGCCGCACGCTGCGCCGACAATGTCTGGGGCGGTGACCCGACCACGGTCTGGGGCTACGACGGGCTCGCCTCGGTGGTGACACAGGGATTGAGCATGGGGCTCTCGGGCGTGTCGCGCTGGGGCTCTGACATCGGCGGCTACAACACCTACGGCCCGACGCAGAACCTCACCCGCGAGCTGCTCGAGCGCTGGATCCAGATGGGTGCGGTCTCGGGCGTGATGAGGACCAAGCGCTCCGGCCTGGCCGTGCCCTCCTACACGCGCCCGCAGGTGTTCGACAAGGAGACGCTGCCGATGTGGCGGCGCTACACGAAGCTCCACACCCAGCTCTATCCCTATATCGCCGCCGCCGACGCCCATTACCGCCGCTCGGGCATGCCGCTCATGCGCCACGGGATGCTGATCGACCCCGAGGACCCGAAGGCCGTGGCCGCCGACGACCAGCTCGGCTTCGGGCCGGACCTCCTCGCCGCGCCGGTCCTCACGCCGGGCGCGCGCACGCGAAAGCTCTACGCACCGCCGGGGAAGTGGGTGGACTGGTGGCGCTCGGTGACCTACGAGGAGAAGGACGGCGCATTCCTGCCGCACGCGCCGGCGCTGCTCGAGGGCGGGCGCGAGCACACGCTGCCGGCGCCACGCGATGAGCTGCCGCTGCTCGCACGGGCGGGCGCTGTGATCCCGATGCTGCCGGCCGAGGTCGACACGCTCGCGCCCTACGGCGGCGGCGGTCTCGTGACGCTCGCCGACCGCGAGGACCAGCTGGTGCTGAATGCGTTCCCGCGCGGGCGCTGGACCGGCGCGTTCGGTGAGGACGGCCAGCTCGCCTCGGTCGAGGGCAGGTCGCGCAAGCGCCGGCGGTGGGTGCTGATCGTGCGCTCGCCGGAGCGCAGGAAGTTCACGGTGCGGGCGGCGCTCGGCACGCTCGCACGCCCGTTCAAGCCGCGTGCGGTGTTGGTCGGAAAGAAGCGCTTGAAGCGCGGAGCCTGGAGCTACGACGCGCGTGAGCGGGTGCTCACTGTGACGTTCACCGCGGCGCGCGGATCGCTCAGGGTCGAGTCCCGACGCCCACGGAAGCCTGGCCGGAATAGTCGCCCGCGACGATGACCGGCTTGTTGCCGCATGACGCGGAGCGGGGCATCGTGAGCGTGGCCACGGCATCGCCGCCATCCGGCTTCGCGACGGCCACCAGCGGCTTGTCGATCACGCCCGCGATGCTCACGCGCGCTTCCGAGGCGTCCTTCACCCGGACCTCGATCCGTCCACCGGGCTCGACGATGGCCGGCTTCACGGTGATCTTCGAGTCGCGCGGGGCCGAGAGCGCCTTCAGCTCCTCGCCGCCGCAGCGGTAGGGCTCGGTCTTCGCCGGCGGATTTGCTTCGGGTGCCTCGGTGTCCGTGCTCTCGGGCCGGGGCTCCGTCTCTGGCCGGGTCGGCGTCTCGGTCGTGACCGATGGCGTCGGCTGGGTCAGGGCGAGCGTGCCCGTACCCGCTTCGTCGTCAGAGCCGCAGCCGGCGAGAGGCGCTAGACAGGCGCCGAGTACGAGGAGGGATCTTCGTCCCATGCCCAATCCTCTGAAGGAGTCACACCCGCATCATCGTCCGGCTCGACGGAAAGTTGCGGTTCCTCCACGGTGACGGGCTCCGGCTCGAACTCGAGCTCCGGTTCGGTTTCTAAAGGAACTGTCCCTTCAGAGATGGGCTCCGGCTCGGGTTCCGGCTCGGCGCGGATGTCCTTCGCGGTGATCTCGAAGGGCTCGCCGGTGCGGAGGAGCATGTCGTCGGCCACTCCCCGCAGACCCGGCTCGAGGTAGCCGCAAAGCACGTCGCGGAGCAGTCCCCGAGCGCAGTTCTCGACGAACTCCGCGATCGAGCGCGGCGAGTCCGCTCCCACCACGGCGCCGTCGCCGGAGATGAGGGAACGCTGCATCGCCAAGGCCTGTTCGAGCCGGCGCTGGGCGGCGCGCCGCTCGGATTCCTCGGCGCACAGGGCGGCCACGCGCAGGGGCAGGCCGGCGCGGCCGGCCTCGTCGCTGGCATCGACCAGCGCCTCGAGCGCGAGCAGGTAGTCGGTGAGGGCCTCGGTGTCGAGCGCGCGCTCGCAGCCCATCTGGAAGCGGCCGAGGGCCCAGC
>JACCYP010000232.1 GCA_013696425.1 Thermoleophilaceae bacterium | reverse complement strand
ACCTGCGAGATCCTGCGTATGACCGGCCGCGTGCGCGACATGATCACGAACCCCGCAGAGACGGGCAAGCTGCCGGAAGTGATCGCCGAGGGCGAGTACTACGGCATGCAGACCTTCGACCAGGCGCTGCTCGGGCACGTCCAGGCCGGCCGGATCTCGATGGAGGAGGCGCTCAAGGCCGCCACCAGCCCGCACGACTTCAAGCTCCTCGTCTCCTCCGACGGCCAGCGCTCGACCTCGGTCGAGCACGTGATGGCCGACGCCGGTTAGCGCCGGACCCGCAGCGGGATCTCGACCCGGCCGCTGATCCGGCGGCCGGCTACCTGGAGCGCCTTCGCCCGCCGCCCGCCCACGCGGAAGCGCAGACCGGAGAAGCGCTCGAGGCCCTCGACCTCGTCGGCGAGCTCGGCTGCCGTGCGCGGCCCCGGCTCGCCGGCGAGCGCCTTCTCCTCGGCTTCCGGGTTTTCCTCGTCGCCGAACAGCTCGAGCACGATCTCGCTGGCGGCCGCGGGGTCGTCGAGCCCCGTGCCGACCACAGAGATGATGCGCCTGCCGGGCTTGGTGCGGGACGGGACGGGGACGGTGGTCTCGAGCGTGTCGCGCCCGCCGCCGGCGTTGGCGAGGTTGAGCGTCACGCGTGAGGTGCCGCCTGGCCGGGCCGGGGTGGCCCTGCCGGAGGTCATGAAGCTCTGGCGCAGGCCGCGGCGCAGGTGGATCGCCACCTTGACGTCCTCGACGTGGATCGGCCGGAAGGTGAAGGAGCCGATCAGGCTCGCGATGGTCTGGAAGTCGGCGGTCATCAGATCGACCACGCCGGTGCCGCCCTCCTCGGCGGAGACGGAGCTGCCGGAGTAGCGGAAGCAGGTCGAGATCGGCCCCTTCACCTCGCGCCACTTCATCCGCACGCACATCGATCCCGAGAGGCGGGGAGGGAGGTTGCCGCCGAGCGCGGCCTGCGCCGCCTGGCCCACGGCCAGGCTGCCCGCGATCGTGAACGGCGAGATGTCGCCGATCGGGTTGCCGACGCTCGCCTCGTCGGCGACCTGCACCCGGACGGAGCGCCCGGTGCCCGTGTCGTCGTCCTTCGTATCGACCTGCATGGGGAAGGGGGGCGGCTGCTGGCCGAGCTTCCCGACCGTGGCGGTGGCGTCGTTGCCGACCCGTCCTAGGTTGTTCCCGGGAAGTGCGAGCTTGAAGGTCGTGGCGTCGGGGAGCGCGAGCGGCTGGTTGATCACCGAGAACACCCGCGCGTCCTGGAGGAAGGGCGCCCGCGGGCCGGCGGCGTCGACCGAGTGCCCGAACAGCCAGACGTTCGGCCCGTCGGTGTAGGCGACGGTGCCGACCGAGCCGAGCACGATGTCCCCGCTCGTGTAGCTGGCCGCCGCGGCCGAGCCGGGCACGAGCGTCTGGGGCGGGATGCCCGCGCCGCCGCCCGAGGTCGGCACCTGGATCACGGTGCGCCCGGCCTTGCGGGCCGCGGTGCTCACACGCCGCCCGAGCGAGGGCGAGAGGCCGCCGACCGTGAGCGCGGCCAGCGGCCTGGCGGTGCGTGCGATCGAGGCCGCGTGCGTGCGGTCGGCGCGGGTGGCCGGGGGAGGATCGACGGGCGTGCCGATGATCTGTTCGATCGGCGTGGCCAGTGCGGCCTTGTTGCCGTACTCGCCGACCGACTCGGAGATGGCGCCCGCGTTGCGTCCGTTGCAGTAGATCGGCGAGCCCGAGAAACCGGGACCGATACCGGTCGCGTCGACGGCCGGGCCGGAGACCCGGATCAGGATGCGGGGGCCGGACACGGTCGCGTTCCCGCCCGGCAGAACGTCCACGATCTCGACGTCGAAGGAGGACACGGCGGTGCCCTTGATCACCGACAGCCCGGTACAGCTCATTCCGGGCTGGACCTCGGCAAGGGGGAGGATCGGATCGGCCGCGTGGGCGACCGGCACGCCGGCTGTGAAAGGCATGAGAAACGCGGTCAGGCGGCGCACCGGCCTCAGGTTAGAGTGGTCGGACCCCACCTTCGCCACACACAACAAGGAGTTCACAGACATGCAGAGCACGCTAGGCGAGTTCCAGGAGACGAAGTCCACCGAGTCGTTCGCGCTCCAGAACTCAAAACTCCTCAAGGTCCGCCTCGACGCGGTCACGATCCAGGCCAAGCAGGGCGCGATGGTCGGCTACCAGGGCGATGTCAGCTTCGAGCACGCCGGCTCCGGCGGCATGGGCCGGATGCTCAAGAAGGCCGTCTCGGGCGAGGGAACCACGCTCATGAAGATGTCCGGCACCGGCGAGGTGTTCCTGGCCGACACGGCGCAGGACGTGCACCTGATCAAGCTCGAGAACGACCAGATCACCTGCAACGGCGCCAACGTGCTCGCCTTCGACGCCGGTATCGAGTGGGACATCCAGAAGGTGCAGGGCGCCTCGGGAATGATGTCGGGCGGCCTCTTCAACATGGCCCTCTCCGGCTCGGGCTGGGTCGCGATCATCTCCGACGGCCCGCCCGTGCTCCTGAACACCGGCGACGCGCCGACGTTCGCCGATCCGCAGGCGGCCATCACGTGGTCGAGTGGGATCCAGACCTCGATCAAGACCGACGTGAAGATGAAGAACCTGATCGGCCGCGGCTCGGGCGAGTCGCTGCAGATGGCGTTCGTGGGCCAGGGTTGGGTGCTCGTGCAGCCGAGTGAGGGCCGGCCGGTCGTCTCCGCCGGCGGCGGCGGCGGCGGCATGCTCGGCAACCTCGGCGGCTAGCTCCACCACCCCGGGAAGATCTCCCCGTCGCCTTCGTGGCGCGGGCCGAAGGCGAGCAGTTCGAGCCCTTCGGCTCCAGCCTCGAAGGCGCGGGTGACCCCGGGCGCGACGCGCAGGGCATCCAGCTGCCCGAGCTCGACGATCTCGTCGTCGAGCTTCGCCCGCCCGGAGCCGGCGATCACGACGTAGACCTCTTCCGCGTCCTCGTGCTTGTGCCCGAACGGGTTGCGCTTGCCGGCCTTGAGGCGATGGTGACTGAGGCCGGTGGCCTCGGCGTCGAGGTCCTTCGTGGCGAACCGCACCTCCTGGATCTCGCCGAACCCGAAGTTGGGGGCTGAGTCCTCCACCTCGGTGATCTGCTTGAGCGTGTACTTCCCGGCCATTGCATCTCCCTCCGGAGGGTGCTTCATTTGGTGAAGTAGAATGGTTCTCGTGCCGGCAACCGACACGTGTCCCGTTTCCTCGACCGCCGAGATCGTCGGCGGCAAGTGGACGCTACTCGTGATCCGCGACCTCGCCGAAGGCTGCTGCCGATTCTGCGACATCGAACGCTCCCTCGAGGGAATCTCGCCGCGCACGCTCTCCCTGCGCCTCAAGACCCTCGAGGAGGAGGGCATCGTGCAGCGCCGCGGAGCCGGCTACGAGCTCACCGGCAAGGGCGAGGCCCTCGCGCCCCTCATCGAGTGCATGCGCGAATACGGCGCGAAGTACCTCTGCTCCTAGCGGGCAGGACCGCCGGGGCCGAGGGCGAACCTGAGGGCGTGCGGAATCGCGCGCTCCACGACGCCCTTCGCGACTTCGCCCTCGAGGCCGCCGCAGCTCTGACGAACGACGTCAGGGCCGGTGCCGAGCTGCCCTTCGACGTGCTCGAGCAGCCGGGCGCCGGCGCGATCCTCTACCGCTACCGGCCGCTCACCGGCGCGTTCATCGAGGAGCGATGGGAGGCGCTGCGGGCGCTGCCGAGCGCCGATGCCGCCGCCGCCGCGCTCGGCTCGGGCGCCGCGGCATACCTGCGGGTCCAGGGCGCCGAGGGCGCCGACGCCGAGCCCGCGCTGCGCGCGATGCTCGACCGCCTCTACGAGGATTCGCATGAGTTCGATTTCCCGGAGGAGCGCTTCGAGCGCGTCTACGCCGAGGTCGAGGCCACCCTGCTCGAGGGCTCCCAGCACCTCACCTTCATCGTGCCGATCTACGGGCTGCGGCTCGAGACCGCCCACGTGCCGCTCGGCGACGGCCTGCAGCTCGCGGCGGGCGAGGTCATCGACGCGCCCGCCGAGGCCGTCTGGTTCGAGGGGTCGGGCGAGCCGGCCTGCGTGGCGATGCTCGAGTGCGACATCTCCCCCGACGAGAGCCTTCCCCTGGCCGACGCCCGTGAGGACTTCGACCGTGTGCTCGGGGCCATGCGGCTGTTCCAGCCCGGGGCGCTCGCCCTCTCGCCCGTTGCGTGGGTGCGCGCGGACATGGGCCCGTGGCGCCAGGTGACTCTCGGTCCCGGCGGTCGCGCCCGCGGCGAGGACTGGGTGCTGCCCGCC